>DAORIK010000010.1:44202-45609 GCA_035438465.1 Chitinophagales bacterium
ATGAATAGTGCATTAATAGATAAAGCCAAACCTGTTCGAGAAAAAGAACAACTGCCATTAGACAAAGTAGATGTCTGGATAAAAGCTAATATTCCGAATGTTACGGGAACACCTGAAATTACTCAATACACAGGTGGTGCTTCCAACTGGACCTACAGAATAAAATACGATTCACATGATTTGATTTTGCGCCGACCACCGGCAGGAACAAAAGCAGCGTCAGCACACGATATGAAGCGTGAATATGACATTCAGAAAGCATTGATGCCTTATTACACAGTACCTGAAATGCTGGCCTTCTGCAATGACCACAGCGTAATGGAGTGCGATTTTTATATCATGAGACGGGTGGAAGGAATTATTCCACGCGCTAATTTGCCGAAAGATCTGAATTTGTCAAAAGAACAAATTCGTCAACTTTGTTTAAATGTTATTGATAAATTAATTGAACTACATAAAATCGATATCAATACTTCGGGTTTAAATGTTTTTGGTAAAGGTAAAGGCTATTGCGAGCGACAAATAAAGGGCTGGAGCGAACGTTATAAAAAAGCAAAAACATGGAATGTGCCCAAGTTTGTGAAAGTAATAAATTGGCTGAAAGCGAATATTCCATTAGAAGAAAGATCTTGTTTAATTCATAATGATTTTCGTTTTGACAATGTGATTTTAGATGCGGAAAATCCAATGAGCATAATTGGTGTACTTGATTGGGAAATGGCAACTATTGGCGATCCGATGATGGATTTGGGAAATACACTCGCCTATTGGGTGCAGGCAGATGATGACTTCATGGCAAAGTCCACACGTAGACAACCTACAAATGTAGAAGGTATGCTGACACGCAAAGAAGTGATTCAGTATTATTGTGAAAGAATGGGTTTTGAAGCAAAGAATTTTACCTTTTATGAAGTGTATGGATTATTTCGCTTAGCAGTTATAGCACAGCAAATTTATTACCGTTATTATCATAAACAAACCAATAATAAGGAATTTAAGAACTGGTGGTTATTAGTACACTACTTAAACTGGCGATGCAAAAAAGCAATTAAGAATAAATGACTTAAACACATAGACACATAGTATATATGGTAATAAAAGAGGAGGATAGTCAACCATAGTATTCATCTGAGATGAATAACTCTGTGTTATTATGGATATCCGAAAAGAAAACAGTCTTCCGGTAATCTTTAATTTCTATGTTCCTATGTGTTTTAAATAATAGATAATAAATTTAATTCAGTATTCATAAAAAAATATGGCAACAATCTATATTATACGTCACGGACAGGCACAATTCGGTATGGAAGAGTACGACGCACTTTCACCAACCGGCATAGAACAGGCAAAAATATTAGGAGATAGTTTTCTACAAAGAAAAATCATTCCGACGCAACTAATTTCCGG
>DAORIK010000011.1:0-45132 GCA_035438465.1 Chitinophagales bacterium
CAAAAGGATTAATAGAGCAAATTAAAGTTTGCAACGCAGTTTATCAGATAAATTTTCCTGTAAAAATCAAAGATAAAATTCAGGTAATTGAAGCGTATCGTGTGCAACATTCCCATCATCGGTTGCCAACTAAAGGCGGTATCCGTTACAGCGATATGGTTAACCAGGATGAAGTAATGGCATTAGCTGCGCTGATGACTTATAAATGTGCAGTAGTAAATGTGCCGTTTGGAGGTGCAAAAGGAGGAATTAAAATAAATCCTAAAGAATATTCTGAAGATGAATTAGAACGCATCACACGTCGTTATACATTTGAGTTAATTAAAAAAGGGTTTATTGGCCCTTCTTTAGATGTGCCTGCACCGGATTACGGAACCGGCGAACGTGAAATGAGCTGGATTGCTGATACTTATATTCAGTTCAACCAGCAGGAATTAAATGCACAGGCATGTGTAACGGGTAAACCAATCGGACAAGGTGGTGTGCATGGCAGAACAGAAGCAACCGGCCGTGGTATTTTTTATGGGTTAAAACATGCATGTTCGTTTGCTGACGATATGAAGAAATTGGGTTTGTCAACGGGCATCGAAGGAAAAACAGTAATTATTCAGGGATTTGGAAATGTTGGCTATTATGCGGCAAAAGTTTTAGAAGAAAACGGTGCCATTATAGTCGGTATTGCTGAATATGAGGGTGGTTTATACAACGCAAAAGGGATTAATGTAGATGACTTGAAAAAATATCAAATTGAGAACAGAACGATACGTAATTATCCCAAAGCGAAGTTTTTAAAGCATACTAACTTTTTAATGGAACACGAATGCGATATTCTGATTCCTGCTGCCTTGGAAAATCAAATAACTAAAGAAAATGCGCCGAGGATAAAAGCAAAAATTATAGGTGAAGGTGCAAATGGACCAATAACACCGGATGCAGAAACTATTTTAATAAAAAAAGGAACAATGATTATTCCGGATATGTATTTAAATGCAGGTGGTGTTACAGTTTCTTATTTTGAATGGTTGAAAAATCTGTCTCATGTAAGCTTTGGAAGATTAGACCATCGTCATCAGGACGATGCATTTAATAAAATTATTGACTTAATAGAGGATAATACCGGCAGAAAAATATCCAAACGTGAAAAAGAAAGTTTGCGTGGTGCAGACGAATTAGATATTGTACGCTCCGGTTTAGAAGATACAATGATACGCTCTTACGAAGATATCAGAGGAATCTTAAAACGACATAAGAAGATGAACAGCTTGCGAACTGCGGCTTATGTCGATGCGTTGGAAAAAATAGGTGTTACTTATTTGAAATTAGGCGTATTTCCTTAATTGATAACTCACTTTAAGTATCTCATTATTAATTATTTGCCCACCCTTACTTATTGTGACACTTATCCACATTTATGGATAGAATAATTTCTATCGGGTGTATTTATCATCTAACTTTACTACGTTATTTACTGTAGAAATACAGATGTATTGTCTAACTAAATTCAAAAATATGAAGACTTTAGTAAACTTATTTGTCGTATTGTTTTTCAGTACACAAATATTCGCTAAGACAGACGGTGTCATTAAACCACAATTCCCGGGTGGCGATAAGGCATTGGTTGATTTTTTAGATGCCAACCTGAAATACCCTGAAGAAGCACAGAAACAAAAATGGGAAGGTAAAACCTTAATCGCATTTACTGTAAATGAAGATGGTTCTATCTCTAATGTCAGAGTATTAAAATCTTCCTGGCTGATGCTGGATACGGAGGCATTACGTATTGTAAAAATGATGCCTAGATGGATTCCGGCAAACGAAAATGGTACTAATAAAAAAGAAATGGTCGTACTGCCGATTACATTTGATTTGAAAAGAAAAAATATACAGTACTAATAATTAACAAATGAAATAACCATAGATTACTGGTACACTATAGCAAGTGAATATGCGGATATTCCATGTGCACCATCAAAAACAATATAAATACACACATGAAATCGAAAGAAGATATTGTACAAAACTGGTTGCCAAGATATACCGGAATAAATTTAGAAGACTTCGGTGAATATATTTTGCTGACCAATTTTTCTAAGTATGTTCAGTTGTTTGCGGAATGGAATAATGTGGAAATAAAAGGTGCTGATAAACCAATGCCTAACGCTACTGCCGGTAATATTACCATTATTAATTTTGGAATGGGAAGTGCGCTGGCTGCTACTATGATGGATTTACTATCCGCTATTAAACCACAGGCTGCTTTATTCTTGGGAAAGTGCGGTGGCTTAAAAAAGAAAAATGAATTGGGTGATTTTATTTTGCCTATTGCTGCCATTCGAGGGGAAGGAACATCCAATGATTATTTCCCGCCGGAAGTGCCTGCATTACCTTCGTTTGCGTTGCAAAAAGCAATATCAACAACGATACGCGAACACAATCAGGATTATTGGACAGGAACGGTTTATACAACCAATCGCCGTGTTTGGGAACACGACGATAAGTTCAAAGAATATTTACGCACTATTCGCGCCATGGCAATAGATATGGAAACTGCTACCTTGTTTTCCGTAGCATTTGCCAATGAAATTCCGGTAGGTGCCTTGTTATTGGTTTCAGACCAGCCAATGATTCCGGAAGGTGTGAAAACGGATGAAAGTGATAAAAAAGTAACGACACATTTTGTAGATATACATTTACAAATCGGTATTGATTCCTTAAAACAATTAATGAACCGAAGTACCACTATAAAACATTTAAGATTCGAAGACTAGAGCATCCTTTTAATGTAAAAACTCCACTTTATTCCCCCATTGTTGTAAAGCCATTGCGAAAGCAATGGCTTTCTTTCTTCTCAACACAGTATCATAATCAAACTTTAATTTTAGTGATATTCCATAAAAATCCGGCTACTAACATTGTACAAGTCAAAACACATATCCAAAATTCGGTGTCTAATAAAGCAAAATTTTTGTATCCGTAATAAACATGCGAAACAAACGGAAAGATTGCCATGATGATATAAATGATATTTGCGTATTTATGCGTAGAAAAAAGCATCCACCAGCAAACACCATAAGTAATAAAATAAATACAATGCCACCAGAATGGTTTGCCATCACTTTCTAATACATAATATACGTGAACACCAATCGCGATGGCAAAAAAAACAGATAATAAAATATTAATCAATAATTTCATACTTCGCTCTCATTTTCGTTGCTTTTGCTGTTTTTTAATTCTTTGTTTACAGCAATACTATTATTTAATTCAAAGCCAAATAATAAGACTAATGCATTCAGATAAATCAGCATCATAATTACAATCATAATTCCTAAAGAGCCGAATAGACGGTTGAAATTATTTAAGTAGGCGGCATAAAACCTGAAAAATATTGTCATTAAAATGGAAAATAGTGTAGCAAATGTGGCACCTGCAGAGAAATATCTGTATTTCTTTTTCACAGATGGACCAAAATAATAAATCAGTGCAATAATATTAAAGAAACTGAACAGAATTAAAAATGTTTTTACAACCCGCAAAATAAATAGAGTTATTTTACTCTCGGTATGCATTAATTTAAGCATTAATAATAAGAACTCTTTTCCTTTTATAATTAATAGCACCGCAATAATAATTTGCAGGCTTACCAGAAATAAAATACGAATAGCAGCTAATCGCTTTTGCCACCAGTTTCTCTCTTTAAATGTTTGGTTTACTTTGTCAAATGCTTTCATCATAGAATTTACACCATTAGAAGCAACAAACATGGCGAGAAAGAAGTTGATAGAAACAATACCACCATTTTGTATGCTTACGATATCCCTGATGGTTGTTTCTAAAATAATGAAGATGCCGTTTGGCAATATACTTTTTAATCCGTTCATTATTTTATCATCGAAGTGTTCTATTGGCACATAAGGTATCAGAGAAAAGAAAAAGATAATACTGGGAAATAATGCAAGAATAAAATAAAACGAAATGGACGAAGCACGTATGGATAAATCATCATCTTTTACTTCTTGCTTAAATCGTTGAACAACATCATATACTGCAATACCTTCAAAGCCCGGCAAGGTCATTTTTTTCATTCTGTCTTGAAAACGTTCTGAACGAACTAGGCGTTTGTATTTTTCTGTTTTCTCCTGAATCGACATGTATAGAGTTATAACGGATAAACTATAAGTGATAATTTATTGCAAAATACATTCCAGCAATAATTACTTATAACTGATTTATATCTTATGACTAATCTTAGTTGCTTTATCTTTCGCCTTTTTTTCTTCTTTTAGTTTCTTTAGTTCTTCTTTGAAAAAGGGTTTTAAGTGTTCTAAGACAATATCCGGAATATGACATCTTCTGAGTGAATCTTTTTTGACATATACGAATGTGGTATCACTGCTGGTAAGCAATTGCCCTTGCTGATTATAAATTTCACTGATAAATACAATCTTTTTATCCGGCCAGTCTTTAATGATGGTTTTAATGTCCATCAATTCATCGTAGCGGGCAGGTCTAAAATATTTAATATTCATTTCCACCACAGGCATTGCATATCCTGCTTCTTCGAGTTGTTTATACGAAAATTCATGCTTGCGCATTGCTTCCGTTCTGCCAATTTCAAAGAATTTGGCATAATGTCCGTGATAAACGATGCCTAAAGGATCGCAATCATGATAACGTACTCGTAATTGTATGGTTTCTTCAAACATTATTAATGAATATCACGTTCGTTTAATACTTTCTGATATTTTCTGGCATTTTCAAGATGCTGTTCCCAGGTTTCTGCAAAGTTGGAGTATCCCGAGAAATCTTCTCTTGCACAAAAATACAGATAATTATGCTCTTCCGCATTTAAAGTTTCCTCAATACTTTTCAATTCCGGCAAGCAAATCGGACCGGGAGGTAGTCCCTTGTTGATATATGTATTGTATGGAGACTGAATTTTTAAGTCGGCATTTAATACACGCCTACTAATGCCCAGCTTCTTTAAAGCATATAAAACAGTTGGATCTGCCTGTAAAGGCATTCCAATTTTTATGCGATTTAAATAAACACCTGCAATAACAGGATACTCGTCATAATGATTGGATTCTTTTTGTATGATAGATGCTAAAATAGTAACATCAGTAGGAGATAAGCCAATAGCCTGTGCTTTTGATATTCGTTTTTCAGTCCAGAATTTATTGTATTCTTTCAGCATACGTTCAATAAATTGCTTTGCAGATGTATTCCAGTAAAACTCGTAAGTATTTGCTAAAAAGATGGTGGGAAAATTATCTTCTGTAAGATTTAGTGAATCCAAAAAATGAGGATTATTAAATTCTTCCAGTAATTCAGCTTTAGTAGCCTCAATCTGCATAGAAATTCTTTCTGCTAATTGTTCTTTATTCTGTATATTATTAAACGTAATTCTAACCGGATCTTGGTTTCCTGAACGAAGCTTCCGAATCAAAAATAAATTCCCTGTATTATTATCAATCAAATATCTTCCCGGCTTGATGTGTTCATCATATTGCAGTTTTTTTGCAACGAGTTTAAATGTCTCCATATTTTTTATAACATGCTGTTTCTTTAGTGCAGCGAGTACATTACTGTATGAAGAACCCGTGTGTATTAAAAAAATATGCTGTTTTTTAGATGGATTGTCATTTATATTATCGGCAAAAAGTAACTTATAGGACAAAATGAAACCTAAAAAGACAATAATCAGGATAAAAAGTACAGAAATGGTGATTTTTTTTTTCATTTAAATAAGAATATAATTCATTGAAAATGATATAATTACAAATCTATAAAAAAAAATCTGAAGAAAAAACAAAAAAAAGTTAAACAACTAGTTGTATAAAACAAAAAGTTGTTTAACTTTGGGGTAGGGTTTTTATGTTTCTAGACTTTAGGGTCTTTCGGGTTTTGTGCAATGCAAAACCCGATTTTTTTTTGTCTATACTAACTAAAGAATCAGCCTTTAACAGCCTTGCTTAATAATTTGTAAGAAAATACTTTCAGAGAAATAGTTAGTTTCATTTTGGGTTTTTATGAAATTTTAATAAGTTAGTTTAGTTCCCCGATAAGTGTTCTTACTTCTTATCTGATACAAATATGCATCTATACTTGCTAAGTAAAATATCATAAATATTTTTTCAGTGACATTTAAAATAAAGAATATTTTTTTATAAGTATTTGATTTTCAATAAACAAATAAATTTTTATTAGAGTAAAAGTGACTTATTTGTATGTTTTTTAAGCCTTGATGTAGGTCAAAATGAAGTAAAAAAATTATAAAAACAAGTGCGAAATAAACTTTAAGACTAATTATTTCGCATAAGCTTCAATTGGTAAACATGTACAAACTAAGTTTCTGTCGCCATAAGTGTTATCAATTTTAGCAACACTCGGCCAGAATTTAGCTTGTTTTACATATTCTAAAGGAAATGCCGCTTTTTCTCTGGAATAGCAATGATTCCAATCGTTTCCAACAACTTCTTGTACTACATGCGGTGCATTTATAACCGGATTGTCTTGTTGTGTAGTGGTTCCATTGGTAATATCATCCAATTCTTTTCGGATAGAAATCAATGCATCACAAAATTTGTCCAGTTCTTCTTTGCTTTCGCTTTCTGTTGGTTCTATCATTAATGTGCCGGGTACCGGAAATGCTACTGTTGGTGCATGATAACCATAATCCATCAAACGTTTAGCAATCTCAACGGCATCAACACCGGTATCTTTTTTAAAAGGACGAATATCCATTATAAACTCGTGCGCTACTCGTCCATTTGCACCCGTATATAAAATGGGATAATAAGGTGCTAATTTTGCTTTTAAATAATTTGCATTTAAAATTGCATATTTAGTTGCATTGGTAATTCCTTCACTGCCTAACATTTTATTATACGCATAGGAAATCAGTAAAATAGCCGCACTACCAAATGGTGCTGAGGAAACAGCAGGAATAGCGTTTGTACCGCCGGTTTTTACTAATGGATTTGTAGGCAGGAAAGGAGCTAATTCAGCCGTGCAACAAATTGGTCCCATTCCAGGACCGCCACCGCCATGAGGAATTGCAAATGTTTTATGTAAGTTGATATGATTCACATCGGCACCAATAGAAGCAGGCGAAGTTAAGCCCACTTGTGCATTCATATTGGCACCATCCATATAAACTTTACCGCCATACTTATGAATAGTATCGCAGATTTCTATAATCGTTTCTTCAAACACACCATGTGTTGATGGATATGTTACCATCAGGCAAGATAAGTCTGCAGCATGTTGCTCTGATTTTGCTTTTAAATCCTCTACATCAATATTACCTTCCGGTGTTGTTTTCACTAAAACGATTTCCATACCAGCCATTGCTGCACTTGCAGGATTAGTGCCGTGTGCAGATGTTGGAATCAATGCAACGTTTCTATGTGTGTCACCACGTGAAATATGATACGCGCGAATCACCATTAAACCGGCATATTCACCTTGTGCCCCTGAATTTGGCTGCAAAGATGTAGCTGCAAAACCCGTAATATTTGATAACTGGTCTTCCAGTTCTTTTATAATTTCTAAATATCCGGTTGTTTGTTCTTTTGGTTGAAATGGATGCATATGTGCAAACTCAGCCCAACTTAACGGAACTAATTCAGATGTTGCATTTAATTTCATGGTGCAACTTCCCAATGGAATCATGGAAAAGCCTAAAGACAAATCCTTTGCTTCCAAACGCTTGATATAACGTAGCATTTCAGTTTCTGAATGATAAGAATTGAAAACTTCATGTGTCAAATAATCAGTAGTACGTTGTAAAGATTCCTGAATTTGTAATGCCGGATTTTCTAAAAAAGAAGAAGTGTAATTTGCACCAATAGCCTGAGCAAAAATTGCAGCTACTTTTTCTACATCTGCCTGATCAGTTGTTTCATCCAAAGTAATCTGAATGGAATTGTCTTCATTGTACCAAAAGTTATAGCCGTATTTTTCAGAAATACTTTTTATTTCAGTAGACTTGCCTTTTCCATCTACTTTTATAGTGTCAAAAAAGAAAGTATTATGATTTCCAAATCCTAATTTCTTTAATTCATTTGCTAATGCAACTGCTTTATTGTGCACGTTTAGAGCAATTGTTTTAATGCCTTCTTTTCCATGATAGACTGCATACATACTTGCCATGATAGCCAGCAATGCCTGTGCTGTACAGATATTAGAAGTTGCTTTCTCGCGTTTGATATGTTGCTCACGTGTTTGCAATGCCATACGCAATGCACGATTACCATGCTTGTCTACCGAAACGCCAATTAAACGCCCCGGAATGAGCCGAACTAAATCTTCTTTACAGGCAAAAAATGCAGCATGCGGACCGCCGAAACCCATAGGAACGCCAAAACGTTGTGAATTGCCCACTGCAATATCAGCACCTAATTCACCGGGCGAAGTCAATAAAGCTAAACTTAAAATATCACAAGCAATCACAGAATAAACTTCCTGAGCTTTGCAAGCTTCAATTACTGCTCTGTAATCTTCCACAGATCCGTTCCCGTTCGGATATTGTAATACGATGGCAAAATATTCTTCAGTTGGATGGAAACTTTTGTAATCATCAATTACTACCTCAATACCTAATGGCAATGCGCGTCCTTTTACGACATCTATTGTTTGAGGAAATGCATTTTTATCAATGAAAATTTTGTGTGCCTGAGGCTTGTTCTTTGCTTTATTTCTCACTTCATAAAAAACATGCATGGCTTCTGCAACAGCAGTTCCTTCGTCGAGCAAGGAAGCATTTGCGATGGGCAAACCCGTTAAATCACTTATTACAGTTTGATAATTCAGTAAGGCCTCCAGTCTTCCCTGTGCAATTTCTGCCTGATAGGGTGTGTATTGTGTGTACCATCCCGGATTTTCAAAAATATTTCTCTGAATAACACCCGGTGTAATAGTACCGTAATATCCTAATCCGATATAATTTTTACAAACCTTATTTTTGGCCGCTTTTTCTTTTAGTAATTGTAAATACTGATATTCTGATTGAGGCTGGCCAATATTTAAATCATGTTTCAGTCTTATATTAGAAGGAACCGTTTCATCAATTAACTGCTCTAAAGAAGCAACACCGATAGTTTGCAGCATAGAAGGTAAATCTGTGGTTCTCGGTCCGATGTGTCTTGCTTGAAATTCATTTTGCATTGGGGTAAAAATTAAAGTGCCTAAATATACGACAGTTCAAAACGATTTTTGTTTTAAGAAATTGTATGTGGAAAAATGATAAAGAATGTTTAAATATTTTCAAACTATTTATTTGTTTAACAACTTTACTCTTTGAATATCGGTTTTGCAGCACATTTTAGTAAATTTGTTAACACTTATCCTTCTTTACAATGCAATTTCTTCATTTTTCACTTCAATACTTAGTAAATAACACAAAAAACGATATTCAATCAACAGCTTTCACCGTTTTTGAGAATGAACACCTGCATCTCGAATTTTTACTGGAAAGTGCAGATGATGATAAACGCTACAAAGTCATTTTGTTGCCTAAAATTCCAATTACGTTAATTGATTTTTACATTGAAACACATATTGATTATTCAGAATCAAAAGGAATATTTTGTAATGGTTTTCAGTCTTGGACAGAAACCAGAATTTTTAATAAAGATGAAAAATTAAAAGCACAACGTCGAGGAGTAAAAATAATTGGAGAAGCATATGGTGATGGCATGTTGTATAATTATAAGAATACAAAAGGCATTGTTCACAGCTGGACCTATACATACATTAAACAACCACAACGGAAAATATATTTTTTAGGTTCTTTAAATGATGATACAGGCTATACTATATTTGAACATAATGCTACTGAAAATAAATTACTGATAAAAAAAGATTGTAAAGGGTTATTTGTTAATACAGAAATTGTTTTATCAGATATTTTTGTAGTCAAATCCTTTGAATGGTTGTGCTTTCAGCGTTATTTTGAAGCACAACAGCTGAAACCTCTTAATGCAAATCCCGCTATTGGCTGGACAAGCTGGTATTATTACTATACTAACATTTCAGAGAAAATTATTGAAGATAATATCAAGGCATTTGTCAGTAATAATATTCCTATTGAGATTTTTCAAATTGACGATGGCTGGCAGCAATCAGTAGGAGACTGGTTGCATTTTAATGAAAAATTTCCCAATGGACTTTCGTTACTTGTTGAAAAGATTCATCAACAGAATATAAAAGCAGGTTTATGGTTAGCACCATTAGCCTGCGAACATAATTCATTTATAGTAAAAGAAAAACCTGACTGGATTTTGAAAGATGATAAGGGCAGATTCTTAAAAATTGGCTTTAATCCGATGTGGAGTTACTGGTTTTATGCGCTTGATGTTTATAATGAAGAAGTTCGATTATACCTTAAAGAAGTATTTCATACGATACTTAATGAGTGGAATTTTGATTTAGTAAAGCTTGATTTTTTATATGGAACAGCTTTGGTAGCAAGGAATGGAAAATCACGGGGACAAATCATGCATGATGCGATGCAGTTTCTGCGTGAATGTGCAGGCGAAAAATTGATATTGGGTTGTGGCGTTCCGTTGAGTGCCGCTAACGGTACAACGGATTATTGCAGAATTGGACCGGATATTCATTTGAGCTGGGATTTTTCCTTGTTAAAATGGATTCGGGCAAGGGAACGACCTTCTACCTTAAACGCTATACATAATACAATTTCCCGCAGGCATTTGTCCGGTAAATGGTTTTGGAATGACCCGGATGTTTTCATCTTACGAAAAAATAAGACCACCTTATCTTTTGAAGAAAAATATTCATTGTTGCTGGCAAATTTATTGTTCGGACATTTATTGTTTACGTCAGATAACATTGCAGAATACGATGCAGCAACCTTATGGATGTATAAATCTATTTTTCCGTTGATGCCGGTAGAAGATGTTCAGGTAAAATTTGCCAATGATTTTTACAGTATTAATTTCAGAATTAAAGACAAATATTATCTGGCATTATTGAATACCGGCAATCATTCAAAAATGTACAAACTGCCCAATAATCTTTTTTATGATAATGTAAGGGAAGATTTGGTAAAAGGAGACAAAACAATAGAAGTTCCTAAACACAGTGCAAAATGTTATTTATTAGTCGGGTATACACCTTTTGGAATTGCAGGCAGTAAAGGGCACTTCTTTTCTGGCACGGAAATTGAAAATATTTATCTGAGTGGCAATAAGATTGAACTTGAATGGGCGGAAGGTGTTTTAAACGATGTCAAGGTATATATTAAGGTGCCTACAGAATATGAAGTAATAGCAATAAACAATAGTGGAAACTTTAAACGAATTGAAAAAAATGATTTCTCTATTATTGAAGTGGAAAAACATAAACTATAAAGAGTGAGAATTTTTATTTCGGTATTAGAAAAATCACATGTACTTTTTCTTCGTACGTTTTTAAAGAAATTCATTTTTTTCTTTTTCATTTTCCTATTTACTTTTCAAGCATATTCGAAAAGAGGATCAGATCCGGTTTTAGATTTTGCCAAACAACAAGTGGAGCAAAAATATTACAAACCTGCCCTTTCCACTATTAATTCTTATTTAGAAACACATAAAAACGATGTGGAAGCATTGTACTGGAAAGCGTTTTGCTTTTATAAGTTAGAAAACTATGTTGCAGCATTAGAAAACTATAATTTGGTTCTAAAGCTAAACCCAAGTTATTACCCGGCGTGCATAGACATGGCAAATATGCTGACTAAGCAGAAAAAATTTGAGGAAGCAATACCATACTACAATATTGCAATTTCAGTGCGAGATTCAGATATAAATTTGATTAACAGCAGAGGAATGTGCTACTACTATGCGGATATGTTCGAACCTGCTTTAAAAGACTTTAAACGTGTCCTGAAATTAGATCCGAATAATTATCTGGCATACAATAACAAAGGTTCTGCTACCTATAATAACCAGAATATTGCCAGTGCCAGTGTCGTGGATTTGCGTTCTGCAGAAAAAGATTTTAATAAAGCAATTGAATTAAAGCCTGATTTTGAATTGGCTTTCAGAAACCGTGGAATCGTTCGTTATTACCTGGATGACCTGGATGCTTCCTATAAAGATTTATTGCGTGCCTCGCAATTGGATGATAAAGACGAAAATGCTCAGTATTATTTAGGTAAGGTACTGTACAAACAAAAAAATTATGCAGTAGCACTCCAGTTTTTTGATAATGCTATCCATTTAGTAAATTATAAATCTGATTTTTTTATTGACAGAGGTATGTGTAAACTGGAAATGGAAAACTTTCAAGGTGCCCGTGCTGATTTTTATAAAGCAATGCAGTTAACGAATGATAGAGGTTATGCAGAGTATCAGACAGCGCGTACCTATGCGGCTGAAGCAAGTAAAAAAGAGGTGTTTGTTTTTTTAAGAGCTGCTAAAAAATCCGGATTGTTTAAAGACACCAGATATTTTACATACATAGCGAAAGATAAATATTTTGTAGGATGGGCAAAAGATAAAGAGTTCATGGATTTAATTCAGGAACTGAAATTCGGAAAGAAATAAAATTATCCACCTCCGCCGCCATCAACACCGCTTCCGCTATCTTCAAAATTTGACTTCTTTTGTTTTGAAAACTGACTTTTAGAATCAGATTTTCCAAATCTGTATGTAAATACGATATTACCTACCGTAGACTCCCAAAACCTTTTCACTGCACTAGTAAACGTTGTACCGCTTGTACTTACACCAAAATATTGCGTGTGAAAAACATCACTTACATTGACAGCGATACTTGCCTGATTATTTTTTAAGAAATCATATTTAAAACCTAAAGTAGCAAACACCATAGGCGTAATAGTTCCCTGAAGGAATTTAATTTTACTCCTGTACATCACCATGAATTGCAGCGATGCTCTTGTATTGATATTAAAATTGTTCATCAGTCTGAGGTTATACTGAAAACTGTTGGTGGTTGCATCCACTTCACCATTAGGTACATTTCCTTTAATTTTATTTTGAAATAAATTAGCAGACAATACAAAATTCCACCACTTGAATAAGGAAATCCTGCTGCTGAATTCTGCTCCAATATTTTGTCCGGTACTGAGGTTATCAAAATTAACAATAGAGCGACCAAGGCTATCTACCGTTCTGTATCTTGTAAAGACATTAAACGCATATCTGAAATACACCGTAGTGCTGAAAAACAACGTGCGCTGAAAAACAGAATCTCTTTTGCCTTTCCTCAATTCCACTGTTTTTACATGACTAACTTCAACGGCATGTGTATAGGCCGGTCTCATTTTAGGATTACCTGTGAGAATATTATATGGATCGCTGTAATTTCCAAAAGGATTTAGTTGTTCTGCTCCCGGCCGGTTGATGCGTTTACTATAGGCAATACTAACAGTATGACTCTTAGGTAAATTGAAAGACATGGAGGCTGATGGGAAATAATCAAAATATTTTTGTTTGTATTGTTGATTGCCAACACTTTGTTTTATATCGATATGGGTGTTTTCCAAACGAACTCCAACTTTATAATTCATTACTTTTTTTACAGCTCCGCCAAAAATAATATATCCGGCGTTTATCATTTCATTGTATCTGTATTTGTTGGTAATAGAGCTGTCTGTGATAAACTGCTGAGAACTGCTGCTGAGTGAATCTGCATATAATTCATTTAAGATATCGCGTATGGAAAGCCGATAACCTAACTCCAGTTTTGATTTTATTTTTTTAAATGGCTGTACATAATCTGTCTGAAAGAATCCTGAATGAGAGATACTCTTGTTATCATTGCGTTGAAATAATTCTGCATTCAGATTTTCTATATTATTTATATCTATTACATTCTGTGTGTACTCAGGTTTTGAAACTCGGTTAGAATATGCATAATTTGCAGCAATAACCAAATCATTGGAATTGTCTTTAAATATTCTCCTGTAGGAAGTATTTAACTCAGCATTCCAGTTTAGATTAGTATTGTCAGTATAGCGATTATAGGCATTGATATAATCGACAACAGAATCTAAAAAATCGGTGCGCACTTTTCCTTTACCCGTTCCGTTAGATTCACTTAGTAATGCACTGAATGAAAGTGTATTTTTTTCTTTGATGTTCCAGTCAATATTACTGTTTATTGTATTGGCAAAATTATTGAATGTGCCTTTGTCACTGGTATTCAGATAGAAGGGGATTTGTCCCGGGAAAGTGTTATATCGTTGACTTGTTCCTTTATAATAACTTTCCGTAAATCTGAAATTATAGGAAGTAGAAAAACTGATGTTGTTCTTTCTGTAGTTTATGGTTATTCCGGTATTGGCATCATATTTTGTTCCATATCCAATGGTGAAATTACCGTTTAATCCTGCCTTTGTATTTTTTTTCAGCACTATATTGATAATACCTACATCTCCCTCAGCATCATATTTTGCAGATGGATTGCTGATAATTTCTATACTTTCAATTTGGGAAGACGGAATCGCATCCAGTACCGCTTTTGTATTATTAGCTGTAATACCGGATGGTCTTCCATTTATGAATACCTTTATATTTCCTGAGCCACGCATGGAAAGGTTTCCATCCTGGTCGACTTCTACTACCGGTACCTGTTTGAGGGCATCTACAGCCGAGCCTCCGGTCGATAACGTATTCTTATCCATGTTAAACACTTTCTTTTCAGCATTCATTTGCATGAAATTTTTTTCAGCAGTTACCTGTACTTCCTGTAAAACTTTAGTGTCTTCTTCCACTTTTAGCGTTCCGAGGTTTACGTCCGTCTTATCAGGAGGGATAATCATGATTGGTTTTTGTACATAATCTTTATAGCCAACATATGATACGGTTAATTCGTATGCCCCGAGAGGAATATTTACGATTTCAAATATTCCTTTTTCAGTTACTAAAGAACCAAGAATAATACTGGAGTCTTTTAAATTTTTTATAGTAACGGATGAATACTCTAGCGGTGTGGATTTTTCTGCATCAACAACTTTACCTGAAATTCTGCCAATAGCTGGTACTTTCCCAGTAAAACCTTGTGGTGGCTGAGCCTTTGAAGTAAAAACAAGAAGGGTGAATAAAGTACAGATAAAAAGTTGTCTCATAAAAGTAATGCGCTTAGGTAAGATTAGTAGTAATTTAGTTTTAACTCTTACAGTTTTATAAATGAAATCAGCAATAGAATCCAACCAATAATAAAACACAATCCTCCGATAGGTGTAATGGGTCCTAATACAGGCGTTAGAGCGTCAAAGCCTGTTAAACTTCTGGTTGCGAGTAAGTATAATGACCCTGAAAAGAATACTATTCCGGCTGAAAAAAAACATCCGGCAAAAGTCAGCGTTTTAGTCTGGATTTTATCTGCTAAGAATACAACGGCGATTAATGCAGCTATATGATAAAACTGATACTGAACACCTTTATTAAAGATTTCAAGCGAATAGCTATCTAATTTTTCCTTCAATGCATGTGCTCCGAATGCACCTAAAATAACAGCTAATGCACCATATATAGCTGCAATTATCCCAAATGTCTTTTGCATAATTTTGTATTGTGTAGTTTAAACCGGTACATTGGGGTTTTTCTTTATTTCACGTTCACCAAAGATAGCAGAACCAACGCGTATCATCGTTGAACCTTCCTCTAAAGCAATTTTATAATCACCACTCATGCCAATTGACAACTGGTTAAATTCAGGATTATTTTTAAAATAGGTGGATTTTATCTCATCAAAATAGGTTTTTAATCCACTAAATTCATTTTTTATCAAAACCTGACTTTTAGTATTGGTTGCCATTGCCATTAATCCAACAATACGGATATTTTTTAGCGCGTCAAATGCTTTAATATCTAAATGATCGATTAATTCATCTTCCGTAAAGCCAGACTTATTCGTTTCTGCAGCAATATGGATTTCCAGTAAAATATCAATAACGCGGTTGTTTTTTAATGCTTGTTTATTTATCTCAATAGCCAGTTTTAAGCTGTCTACAGATTGAATAAGACTAATGAACGGTGCAATATATTTTACTTTATTCGATTGCAGATTTCCAATCATATGCCATTGTATATCTTTGGGCAATAATTCGTATTTTGAAACCAGTTCCTGTACTTTATTCTCTCCGAATACCCGTTGTCCAGCATCATACACTTCTTTAATTTCATCAACAGTCTTTGTCTTCGAAACAGCCACTAAAAGTGCATTTTTGGCTTTAGCAATTTTTGTTATATCTTGTAAGGCAGAAATATTTGCCATTGGATGCGTAATTTTTTTCATAAATATAGTTTAAAATTCATTTTAGGTGTACTATCCGTTACCATATTTCTTTCGTGTATACAAAAACATAAATTTGATTCAGATAAAAAAAGAGTGGACGAAAAAAAAATGACGTCAGTCTTAACGGATATTTTTTTGATGGAAGCATATGTAAATGAAAAAATGCTCAATATTTATTCTGATTCTCTGTTAATCCTGAGGCAGTCCTATTATAAGATCATTTTGAAAAATCATAAAGTAGATAGTGCAGCTTTTTACTCTACTTTCAACTATTATCATGCACATCCGCAAGAATTTACTCAGCTTTTAAATCTTGTAGATTCCAATATCAGTAAGATTAAACCATTGGATACAGCAGCATTAAAACCTATGGTAGAAACGCCCAAAAATCTGGATTTGTTATCGAACTTTAATGAACAGGAAGCAGCAATGCGGAAGGAATATTTAAAAAAACGACAAAGTTCACAAAAATTTAAGAGTAAGAATAATGAAAATACTAAATAAAGCTATTATTTTACCAAACAAACGTTTGATATGAATTTAAAAAACAACTGGTCATTTGAGGAAATTCAAACCATTTACAATAAACCATTATTGGAGTTAATGTATGAAGCCGCTACAATACATCGTCAATATAACCAAACCGGCGAAGTACAGGTGTGTACACTATTGTCTGTGAAAACAGGTGGTTGTTCGGAAGATTGTGCTTATTGTCCGCAAGCTGCACGCTATAACACTGGTCTAAAAGCTCATAAGCTTATGCAAGTGGATGAAGTACTGGCTAAAGCAAATGAAGCGAAACAAAATGGTTCAACGCGTTTTTGTATGGGTGCAGCCTGGAGAGAAGTGCGTGACAACAAAGATTTTGACAAAGTTCTGGAGATGGTAAAAGGAGTCAATCAAATTGGGTTGGAAGTTTGCTGTACTATGGGTATGCTGACTGAAGAGCAGGCTCAAAAACTGAAAGAAGCAGGTTTGTATGCCTATAATCATAACCTGGATACTTCAGAAGAGCATTACGAGAAAATAATTACCACACGAACGTATCAGGAAAGATTGAATACTATAGGGAATGTGAGAAGTGCAGGAATCAGCGTTTGTAGTGGCGGAATAATAGGTATGGGCGAAAGTGATGAAGCAAGAATTGGTATGATTTATACTTTAGCTACATTGCCAGAACATCCTGAATCTGTGCCGGTTAACGCATTAGTTGCAGTGGAAGGTACCCCTTTGGAAGATATGAAACGCGTTTCTGTGTTTGAAATGGTGCGTATGATTGCAACCGTTCGTATTACAATGCCCAAAACAATGGTTCGTTTAAGTGCGGGACGTTTAGATATGCCGGTAGCAGAACAGGCATTGTGTTTTATGGCAGGAGCAAATTCCATTTTTGCGGGTGATAAATTACTGACTACCCCCAATCCAAGTTTTACAGATGATATGGCAATGTTTGATTTATTGGGCTTAAAACCACGTGAAGCATTTAAGTCTGATAAAACAGTAGAATTAGTTGCGTCTTAATGAATGCCGAATACAGAATAAATAGCTATTTACAACAACGAAAAGAAAATCATCTTTATCGGCAACTAACTGTAAATCAGGATAGTATTGATTTTTCATCCAACGACTACTTAGGGTTATCAAGAGCTGCTTTTATCAGACAACAGGTTGATAATGATTATAAAAATAACTTTCGCTTCAAAAAATCCGGTGCAACAGGTTCTCGTCTGTTGAACGGAAATTCAGAATTATACGATAATGTTGAAGCTATGTTGGCAAAAATACATCACGCTGAAGCTGCATTGATATATAATTCAGGTTTTGATGCTAATGTAGGTTTAATTTCAACGGTGGCCAGACCCAGTGATACTATTTTTTACGATGAAATGGTACACGCTTCAATTCACCAGGGAATGCGCCTGTCCGGTGCAACATTGATTTCGTACAAGCATAACAATTATGAGGATTTAGAAGAAAAGTTAAAAGAACATTCAGCTGCCGGGATTGGCTTTATCGTTACAGAATCAATCTTTTCCATGGAAGGAGACAGGCCTGATCTGAAAAAACTAGCTGAGTTAGCCGGTGTTTATGCTGTTCACTTGATTTTAGATGAGGCGCATGCTACCGGACTATTTGGCAGTGGTGGGAGTGGGTTGTGTAATGTAGCAGGTATTGAAGATAAATGCTTTGCACGAATTTATACTTTTGGAAAAGCTATTGGAAGCCATGGGGCTGTGGTGATTGGGTCACAAAACCTAAAAGAATATTTAATTAACTTTTCTAAGAATTTTATCTATAGTACTGCCCTGGAAACGCATAATTTATTATGCGTGAAACATAGTTATATTTATTTACAAAATAATATAAACCAATTATTTAAACTAGTTAATTTAAATAATTACTTTAAAAATAAATCAAAAGAACTAAAGGACAGGTTTGAAATACGAGGTGATGGTCCGATATTCGGAATTATTGTGCCGGGTAATAAAAAATGCAAAGATTTGGCTTTTTACCTTCAAAATCATAATTTAGACGTCAGAGCTATCCTAACACCAACGGTGCCTGAAAGGTTAGAAAGATTACGAATTATCTTACATAGTTTTAATACAAGCGAAGAAATTGACCAGTTGTTTTCATTATTGATTGATTATAAATAGATTAAGTAATTTATGAATGGGTTTTTTGTTACAGGAATAGGTACAGATATAGGAAAGACTGTAGTTTCGGCTGTACTGGTGGAGGCTCTTCATGCAGATTACTGGAAACCTATTCAGAGTGGTAATCTGGATTTTACGGATGCTGACTTCATAAAAGAGTATACGATTCATCATGAAAACATTCATTCTGAAGAGTATTTATTTTCTGAACCTGTATCTCCACATCTCGCAGCTAAATTTGATAATAAAATTATTGATTTTCAATATATTAAATTACCTAAGTCAAATAATTACATAATAGTAGAAGGGGCAGGGGGGGTACTTGTTCCGTTAAGCCAGGAATATTTAATTATTGATTTAATTATTAAGCTTCAATTACCTGTTATTCTTGTTTCTATGAATTATTTAGGAAGTATAAATCATACTTTATTGACAATTGCTTCTTTAAAGCAAAAGAATATAGAGATTGCCGGAATTATATTCAATGGTGAGCAAAATATTGAAACTGAGAACTTTATTTTGAATTACACAGGGATTAAGCTTTTGGGAAAAATTCCAAAAGCTGACACTATGTCAAAAGGGTTTATTGCGCAACAAGCAGATCAAATCCGTAAAAACCTGCTCCCAATATTATCTGAATTACCCAAAAAACAATCATCTGAAGATTTACCAATAGACTATGAATCTTTCTGAACGTGACCGTAATTTGATATGGCATCCGTTTACACAACAACAAACGGCAAGTCTAAACATTGCAATTGTTAGGGGCAATGGTGTTTTATTGTATGATGAAAACGGAAATGAATACATTGATGCCGTTTCCAGTTGGTGGACAAATTTGTTTGGGCACTCCAATCCACAAATAGCTGAAGCTATAAAAAAACAGGTAAACGTACTGGAACACGTTATTTTTGCCGGATTTACGCACCAACCTGCTGTAGAATTGTCTGAGAAATTACTGAAATTGCTGCCTGAAAACCAATCTAAGGTCTTTTTTTCAGATAATGGCTCCACCTGTGTTGAAGTAGCTATTAAAATGGCGATTCAATACTGGTATAATCAGCAAATTGAAAAAACAACAATAATTGCCTTTAAAAATGCTTATCATGGTGATACTTTCGGAGCTATGTCGGTGGGCGCACGCGGAGTATTTAATAAACCATTTGAGCCGTATTTATTTCATGTGGAATTTATTGATTTACCGACTGACGAAAATTTTAATCAGGTTTTAGTTGAATTTGAACGGATAATACAAACACAAAAGGTTGCAGCGTTCATATTTGAGCCTCTCATTCAGGGTTCCGCAGGGATGCTGATGTACAAAGCTGAATATTTAGATAAATTGATTGAAACTGCCCGGCAATACGAGGTGATTTGCATCGCCGATGAAGTAATGACTGGTTTTGGCAGAACAGGAAAAGTTTTTGCTACAGATTATTTGCAGCATAAACCGGATATCTATTGCTTGTCGAAAGGAATTACGGGAGGATTTTTGCCATTAGGAATTACGACATGTACATTAAGAATATATGAGGCATTTTTGAGTAGTGATAAACTAAAAACATTTTTTCATGGACATTCATATACCGGAAATCCAATCGTATGTGCGGCTGCAAATGCGAGTCTCGAATTGATGAACGATGCACAATTAATGATTAACGATTTAGTGGAGTGGCAAACAGAATTTTTATCTAAATTAAATGAAAATTCAAAAATTAAAAATGTAAGACAGACAGGTACTGTAGTAGCATTTGATGTAAAAACAAATGAAAATGCTAACTACTTTAATAATCTCCGCGATTTTCTTTACGAACAGTTTATAAAACAAGGTGTGCTGTTGAGACCACTTGGAAATACGGTATATATTCTACCTCCTTATATTATTACCAAACAACAATTACAGAAGGTGTATATGGTGGTTGATGATGTTTTACATTTAATACAGGATTAATTACTTAACAAACATTCACACAAAGCTTTTTGGTATTTTTTTTCATCTTGTTATTTTTGAACATGCGTTTGAGTAAGACTTTTTTATTTTCCATTTCTCTGCTATTTTTTAGTATTCAAGCTAAAGCTCAGATTTCACTGACTGTTGATCAAATGGAATCGGAATACAAGGAATGCAGTAAACAAAAGCCTGATTCTACAACTTGTTCCAGAAAATTCCTGCAACAAATGGATAGTATGTCTGCTGTTGTCTTTGAAAAAGTAAGGGTACAAATTCCAGCATCTGAAAAATCGGCTTTGATACAGGAACAAGTAAGCTGGGCTAAGAAAAAATCTGACTACTTCAAAAAGTTGGATGAAACATTTGTCTATAATTTGCAGGAAGGTATTTGGAAAAAAGATATGATACGGATTACTTACCAGCAGAAAGCAGAATTCATTTTGAAGAGAATAAAAGTGCTAATTAAACGACTTGTAGAATAAGTTTAATTCCAATTACTTCTCAGCAACTGGCCGAATATTTTTTTCTTTCCCAAATCCTCGTGAAATGCCACCACGCCATTATTTGTATAAGCTTCGTTACCGTTTATAAAAACGTGTTGTACAACTTTCCCGCTTCTTTTTATTAAACGATAAGAGCCTTCAAAACTAGGATGATAATCTTCAACAGGTTCTGTATTTAAATCGTTTTCTAAGCGCGTAGGGTCGATAATAATCAGGTCAGCACGCTTGCCAACTGAAATATCACCTGCATCAATACCGAGGAAATCTGCTGGCTCTTTGGTGATTCGGTGAATGGCTGTTTCTATAGGCATTAAATCCGGATGATGTAATGCTTGCTTAAACAATTGCAAACCGCCATCATGAAAAGCCATATTGAGGTTGTGTGCTCCTGAATCGTTAAAACCGGGGAAGCAATGTTCACTGGTCAGTAATTCCATACGTACACTTTCCCGGTGATTGGAGGTTTCACATTTCCAGCGGATTTTTGTATCGTATTCTGCTAATAAATTCATAAAATGCTCTACAGGTTCTACACCTGCTTCTTTCGCTACTTGTTCAAAATTTTTTCCAATATGAGATGGGACAGGAGAGTTGACAATCCACATTTCTTTCAATGCCTTTGGAAATACAGAAGCTGCTTTATGATTCCATTCTTTTACGAATTGTTTTCTGAATTCAGGATTGGTAAACATTGCTCTGCGTCCTGCTTCATCTGATGAAATAGCTTTTATCATCGATGGAAATTCTTCAAACAACGGTGATACGGGACCATCTCCGTAATTTAAAAACGGAACAGATAATGTTTGAAATTTCATATTGGCACGCAATATCTTATTACCAATAAAACCTAATAGTTTAAGTAAGTTGTATATCTTCTCGTTTGATTTTAAATCCAATGCGGCAACAATCGTCGTTTTTAAACTCTTCTTAAAAAATCCACCCTGACTTAAACGCGTAATTGTTGCAAACGATGATTTATCTACAGCATTCGGTGTTATTTGCAATACTCGATTGCGCTTGCGCAGCACATTTGATAATCGCTTATACTCAGATTTTGCTGCCAGTTGTGAGGGTACAGAATAGCCCGTAAATTTTGGTGCGTACACACCTGCCCATCGGTGAAATGGCAACATATCGATAGATACGCCCAAATAACCGGCATCTAAAGCTTCACTTACGATTGTTTCCATCCTTTGCAATTCTTCTTCAGTGGCAGTCCGTTCTGTAAAACTTCTTTCTAATCCCATCACATGCATACGCAAATTAGAATGTCCTAAGAAGGAAGCAATATTCGGACCGACAGGCACCGTATCAAGATGCTCATAATATTCTCTTACATTCTTCCATTTTATATTTCCCAACATCCAGTGACTTAAAACTTTTGCCGGAATATTTTCTACACGGGCAAATAAATCCACAATTTCTGTATCTTTTCCTAAAGCAGCTGACAGAGAACAATTTCCAATAACAACCGTAGTTACGCCATGCCTTACAGATTCTTCCAAGGCAGGCATTACTTCCAGTTCAGCATCATAATGTGCATGAATATCCAATAAACCAGGCATTACCCATTTTCCGGTTGCATCAATTTCTTTAGCACCTTCTATTGATGGAGCCTTGTCCAGCACAGCATCGATTATGTGGTCTTTAATAACAACATCTTTCTGAACGCCTTTATTACCTAAACCGTCAAAATAAAGTCCGTTGCGAATAATGGTAGTCTGCATTTTAAAAATTTTTAATAAAGTTAATTATTTTTAGTATTTTATTGGGATGATTTTTATCAGATTTAATCATAGAATGTACTCTGGTAAATTAATCACAACAAAACAGGCGATTATTTGTATTTCTTTGTGGATTTTATAACTTTGAACCAAGATAACAAATATGGCATATTCAGTAAAAGTAACATTAGACGGCAACGATTACGAAATAACGGTAAACGAGGGTGATACGATTTTAGAAGCGGCTATTAATGCAAATTTAGACCCGCCATACGCCTGCAGAGTAGCGGCTTGCTGCAGTTGCAAGGCAAAATTACTGGAAGGTAAAGTAGAGATGGATGACGATGAACCTTTAACCGAAGAAGAAATAGAAGAAGGATTTATTTTAACCTGTCAGTCGCACCCGAAATCAGACAGATGTGTAATTAGTTATGACGAAGGATAGGAAATCAGTAAACTGTTCTTTGCAATATTTAGATAGTAAATATTTCTCCGACTTTCAAAATTTCTAATTTCCCATTAATTTTTTCTTCATGTTTTAATTCCTTCAAAATTCTAATTGGTTCAGATGCAGGTTCATCACTTAAATCAAATGTGCCGTAATGCATGGGAATAAATGTTTTTCCTTTTAGCTGATGAAACCCATGTACTGCTTCCTGCGGTGATGTATGCGCCCATTCCATTACAAATTTTGGTTTGTAGGCACCCACCGGCATCAAACAAATATCAAACTCAGCAAAGTAATGATTGATTTCTTTAAAATGAGGTGCATAGCCTGTATCGCCCGCAAAATAAATAGATTTATTGCTTGTAGTGATGGCAAAACTTCCCCAGAGTGTTGTGTTGTAATCGGTAATAAAACGCCTGTTCCAGTGTTTTGCCGGTAAGAAAGTAATATTTAATAACGGTACATGGTATTGCTGCCACCAGGCTGCTTCCTGTATTTTTTTGAATCCAATTTCTTTCAGCATCTTTTTAAAACCCAGCGGGCACAGTATTTCTATTTCAGGATTATATTTTATAAGTTTTTTTAATGATGAAATATCTAAGTGATCTCGATGTCCGTGTGAAAGTAGGATGTAATCAATGTTTTTAAAATGATGGACAGTACATGGTAAATCATGTCTTCTTTTTAACAAAGGAGTTAGATCATAGAAAACTGGGTCAGTGAGTATTTTTACACCATTTAGATGTATAAAGAAAGAAGAGTGCCCCAACCATACAATACAATCTTCTTTTTCGTGTAAGAAGTCCGTATTATGAATAACTATTGGTTTGAATTTATCTTTCTTCTTTTCATTACGCTGTGGATTGGATGATGTTATCCATTTAAATAAATTCTCAAAGGGTAATTTATCTTTCTTCTTTTCAAAAACGAATTCACCGTCAATACACAGATTCCCTTCTATGTCATCTCTTATAAATCGAAGTTTGGGATTGTGTTTTATTTCTTTCTTCATATTCTATTATAAAAAAAACCTGTTAGAAGACTAACAGGTTTTTTTATGTATTGTTTTTAATATTATTTAGCAGGTGAGAAGTCAACACGTCTGTTAGACTGGTGTTGATTTTCATTAGTTGCATCTTTCACTAAAGGATCTGATTTACCCATTGGTAATTTTATGAATCTGTCTTCAGCAATACCATAGTGATCTTTTAAGTATTTGATGGCAGAATTTACACGGTTTTCAGATAACTTTTGGTTGAATTCACTTGAACCTCTAACGTCAGTATTACCTTTAACGTTAACTTTCAAGTCAGGGTTAGTGCTCATTATCAAGCCAATCTTTTTCAATTCTTCAGATGCAGGAGCAGTAATATTTGCTTTGTTCACATCATAATAAATAGATGTTAGCTTCCAAACATTATCATCTACTTTTTGAATTTTCTTATTGATAACCTCATCATCGTATGGTGCTGATTTTTTACCGGTTGTTGTAGTAACTTCACTTACAGCTGGTGCTTCCGGTAATACGTTTTTGCAATCAACGATTGGATAAGCAGAAGAGGAGAATGGCTCTTTATCTTCTGTATCAGGGCAACCGTCTTTATCGCTGTCTAAAGTTACACCATGAGCGTCAACTGCATATCCTGCATGTGTTGTAGGCTCATTGTCCAAAATATCTAAAACACCATCACCGTCAGTATCTTTCAGGTTAACTTCTTTTGGTTTTGGTTGATTAGCCATAATGAAAGCAATTGGGTTAACCCATTCAATATGCTCTTTCTGTGAACCAATACGACCAAATTTGTAGCAGAAATTAACATTGATATAGGCGTAAGCATCTCTGTTAATTTTTGATAAAGAGTTGACTGTTTTATTGTTGTCTACACGTGATTGAAATTGTAAAGCATCCAATTTATCAGAGTTGGTAAAGGTGAAATTACCTTCTAAGCCCAAATCAAACATTTTGGTTACTTTGAACTTCATACCAAAACCGATAGGGAAAACAACTTCTGTAAATTTATTGGTGAAACCTCTTAAATATGCATTATTTGCAATAGGTTTGTCATCTTTAACATTATAAATCTGAGAAGAAGTACGAATTAAACCAACTCCAATTTTTGTATAAAATGCAAATTTTCTTGATTTAATTGGTTTACCGGTAATCTGTGATTTGATAAATTTGTTGTAACCCATACCTAAGCCTAACCAGTCAATGTAAAAACTTACGGAACCTTGGTGGAAAATATTGGTTTTAAAATAAACAGGACCATCATCCTCAGTTCTTTCAGGAAATAATTGTTTCCAGTATTGTCTTTCTTCAGCGAATCCACCACGTTCTACTGTTCTGCCCAGTAATTTACCTAAGGTGTAATCTACATTTATACCAAAAGCACTGTTGAACATTTTAGTCAAGCCAATACCGGCTCCCCATTGAAGCTCGCTTGGTTTTTTTGTCTGGCGTACCCAGTCATAACTTCTGATATCCGTAAATGGGGTAGTAGTACCAAAATGAATCATTAAACTCCAGTCTTTCAGGAATTTCTTAGGATCTACATTGTAGTATTTTTTTGCAGTTTTAGCATCCATTGTACCGCTTCCCGGATTGGCAGCCACGTCTACGCTGGAATTTTTCTTGCTTTTTTGAGCAACTGCTGTTGTAGAAAATGCAATGCACAATGCAAAAAGTAATAAATAGTTCAGTTTGGTTTTCATTTTTGGTATATTTTGTGATAAAAATAGTGAATGTTTGTTAAAATACAAAAAAACACACAATAATTAATAATTTATTCAACATAATCTAAGTCTTTTCCGAAAGTTTCTTTAAGCGTAAATAACGCTATAAAAGCCAATCCAAATACAATTATACCTACATATAAATTAGAATTGATGTATGATTGTCCACCTTTTTTAAACCCATCCGCAACAATATTTACTAAAGGAACTGCGCCCCGTACAAAATTTGGAACGGATGTGGTAACGGTAGCACGCAGATTTGTGCCAAACTGCTCGGACGCAGTAATGTTAAATACTGCCCAATAGCCCGCTGTAAAACCAACAATGGTGCATGAGATATAAAAATAGGTGATGTTTTGTTTGCCAACTGTCAGATAAAATAAAATAGAAAGAATAGATAATATTAAAAATAAAAAGATGGCTTTCTTCCTGCTTCTTAAATACTGGCTGATAACTCCACTGCTGATATCACCTATACAAAGACCTATATAGTTATACATAATTGCTTTTGCCGGAACCGGAACTTCTGTCATTCCCATTGCCTGACCCATTTCCTTTGAAAAAAAGACAAATGAGTTTATACAATACCAGATGGGAATACCCACCACAATCACACTGAAATATTTGGAAAAGGTTGACATGTTTCTGAAAATCATTAATACATTACCCCTTGAAATATTTTCTTGCTCTGTTATTTGTTTGTACATCCCGGATTCTGCCACGCCGATTCTCATAATTAACAACAAGAAGCCCATTGCCCCACCGATATAGTAGTTTATACGCCAGTCAAATTTGTGCGAAAAACCGCTTGCTACCACAGCGCCAATTACACCTACGCTTGCAATGATGGTGGTTCCCAATCCACGTTTTTCTTTACTCATACTTTCACTGACTAACGTAACACCTGCTCCTAATTCGCCTGCTAATCCAAAGCCTGCAATAAACCGCAAGATTCTATACTGTTCCACTGTATTGATCATTCCATTTAATACATTCGCAACAGAGTATAAAAAAATAGAACCGAACAAAACAGATAATCGTCCTTTCTTATCTCCCAAAATTCCCCAGAAAATTCCTCCAACAAGCATTCCATACATCTGGTAGTTAAAAAGCATTTTCCCATAATAGGCAATATCTGCATCCGATGTGATACCTATCCCTTTTAAACTTGGAACGCGAATTACTCCAAATAAAACGAGATCATAAACATCTACGAAGTAACCTAATGCGGCAACGGTGATTAAAAGAGTCAGTCCTTTTTGTTGAGTTTGATTCATCTTATTAAGTATTTAGTAGTTAGTATACAGTAAGCAGTATTTGTAAATATAGTACTTTAAACTGCATACTATATTACTGCATACTGCGTACTTTTATTTTATTGCCATTTTTACAATCTCAAGGTAACTGTGCTTTAATAAGCCATGTTTGTAAAAGCCACGTTCCATTAGCATCTTATGCATTTGCGGTGAATTATAGGATGGCATATTTTGCAAAAAGTGATGTTCTAAGTGATAGTTTACATGAAGCGGTGCGAATAATATTCGTTCAATAAAATTAGCATAGGTAGTTCGTGTATTCTTATAAGGATCGTTGGTATCTTCAACTACCGAGTGTTCTGCGATAGAACGAATACGCAAACTGAAATTAAAAGTCGTTAAATTGGCACCTATCCAAAGTAAATATAAATAGGGTTTTCCTGCTGTAAATAAGATTAAAAACAGTATTGTGTTCACTAAAATCGGACCGCGTAAATTATAATATGCATTTCTAAAAATTACTTTCCAGGGGCGGTTTTCAACAGGAATTTTTTCGATTACATTTCCTAAATTATATTTTATAAAACCGGTATGCATTGAGAGTAATCCTGCATTGGCTTTTATGCCTGTTAATCCGATTAAATCACGCAGCAATTTACGTATCATACTCGCCAGTTTTGCAGGGTATCCGCTTACTAAATTTATGTCCGGGTCATCAACGGTACCGGTGGCAATATGATGTTGAAAATGATAAGGACGATATTGTTCTACATTATTAAAAATGGGATATGCACCCAAAAAATTTCCAACAATATCATTTAGTTTTTTACTCTTAAACAATGAATAATGAGAGGCATCATGCATAATAATGGCACATCCTAATTGCTTCCCGCCAATAATAAACAGCGCAATGACAATGGATAGAATAAGTACAAATATGCTGTCAGTAAAATAAGGAACAATAGCAACCAGTGTAAAAGAGAATGCAATCCACAACCAAACGGATGCTACTTCTAAAAAACCTTTCCAGTCTGATTTTTCATGCAGCTTTTTTATTTCTTCTTTTGACAAATACTGGTTAATGATTTGTTTATACTTCACTACCTGATGATTTTCAGGTTTTACATTAAATTCAAATTTGTTAAAAGTTGTTGCCATAATCTTTTATAACTTAACCTAAAAAACCTTTCATGTATTCATAGGTCTCTTCCGGATACAAATTTAAACAAAAATGTCCTCCTTTTACCTGAAAATATGGTTCATCCGGTGGTGCAATTATTCTGTCTGCTTTATCATGAATGCGCAATGGATTAGGTAATGAAGAAGGAATCTTTTTCCCGTAATTCATCTCTATCATTAATGCCAGTTCATTGTCAGTAAAATTGTCAAAATTATCCATAATCTTCGACTGAACTTCCTTTACTCTTTCATCTTTTATTTTACTTAGTAAATAGTTTTTCAGAAAACGTTTCTTTACCAGTCCCGTTAATGCAGCAAGCAGAGTAATTCTCGGAAACTGAGGTATCATGTGTGTTACTTTCTTTGTGTCATGAAATGAACCAATCATACAGATTTCTGTTCCAATTAATTCGCGAATCTGAAACGAAAAATACCCACCCATGGAATGTCCAAGCAATTTATCTTCTTTTCGGATATCGTAATATTTAATAAGCTGCCTTGAAAATTGTTTTACGGTAATTAAAGGGAAAGTGAATTTATCCAGTATCGGCCTGTAGTCAACATGAATAAATTCATAGTTTTTAATGAGCGGCAGAAGCTCGTTAAAACAAAAAGTATCTTCACCAAAACCGGGGAGTAAGAATAATCGTTTATTCATTTGGTGAAAATAAAAAATCTTTGTTGTTTTTTAATTGATAATTTATTCTTCTAATCACGAATCACTAATACTTATCACTTTTTCGTATTTTTACAGCATGTCAACAGTACGTTTACCGGCAGAATGGGAACCGCAGGATGCTATTCAGATAGCTTTTCCAAGCAAACAATCAGACTGGCTGGATTATTGGCAGGAAGTAATTCCTTGTTATGTGAATATCATTAAAGTGCTTTCTGCATATCAACCGCTTATTATTGTTTGCGATGATGAAGATGAATTAAGACTTCATTTACAGCATATCGATTTGTCTAATATTAAAATACTTGAAATTCCAATTAACGACACGTGGGCTCGTGATCACGCTGCTATCACTGTTCAAGAAGGAAACGATTTTCTTATTTATGACTTTATGTTCAATGGCTGGGGTTTGAAATTTGCTGCTGATAAAGACAATTTAATTACAAAGCAACTTTTTGAGAAAGGAATATATAACTCAACTAAATTAATAAATCCGGATTTAGTGTTGGAAGGAGGGAGTATTGAAAGTGACGGAATGGGAACCTTACTCACCACGACTAATTGTTTGTTATCTCCAAACAGAAATCCGCATTTTTCAAAGCAGGAGATAGAACACAAATTGATTAAATTATTTGGACTGAAAAGAGTACTGTGGTTAGAAAACGGACATTTGCTTGGTGATGATACGGATGCTCATATAGATACCGTAGCTCGATTCTGTGATGAAAATACAATTGCTTATGTGCAGTGCACTGATGAAAATGAAATCCATTATACAGATTTAAAGAAAATGGAAACAGAGTTGCAGCAATTTAAGACATTGGATAATAAACCTTATCAGTTAATACCGTTGCCAATGGCGGATGCTATTTATGCTGAAGATGATAAAAGAAGATTGCCTGCAACGTATGCCAATTTTTTAATAATGAATGACGTAGTTTTAATGCCAACCTACGAGGTGCCACAGGATGAGCTGGCAATTACTCAATTGCAGAAAGCATTTCCGGCAAAAAAAGTTGTTGGTGTTGATTGCAGAGCTTTACTTTTGCAGCATGGTTCATTGCATTGCATTACTATGCAATATCCAAAGGGTTCTCTTAAACTTTTCCAAAGTTTATAACTTTGGAAAAAATTAAACTAGCTTATAACTAACAAAATAATTCAATGAAAGTAGGAATCGTACAACAAGCAAATACAAATGATATACAAGCAAATATTGCCAAGTCATTAAAAGGTATTGAAGAATGTAAAGCGCAAGGAGCGGAATTAGTAGTATTGCAGGAGTTGCATTGCGGAATCTATTTTTGCCAGGCAGAAGAAACAGAAATGTTTAATCTCGCAGAACCAATACCAAGCAGTACAACACAACTTTTTTCAGAAACTGCAAAAAAATATGAAGTAGTCTTAGTTACTTCATTATTTGAGAAACGCGCACCGGGAATTTATCATAATACGTCTGTTGTTTTTGAAAAAGATGGCAGTATTGCAGGCAAATACAGAAAGATGCATATACCGGACGACCCGGCGTATTATGAAAAATTTTATTTCACACCTGGCGATTTAGGGTTCAAGCCTATTGATACTTCCATAGGAAAATTAGGCGTTTTGGTATGCTGGGATCAGTGGTATCCGGAAGCAGCACGATTGATGGCATTGAACGGAGCTGAAATTTTAATATATCCTACGGCTATTGGCTGGGAAAGTACAGATAAGCAAGAAGAAAAAGACAAACAATTTTCTGCATGGCAAACGGTGCAGCGCGGACATGCCGTTGCTAACGGATTACCGGTAGTTGCTGTAAACAGAGTAGGACACGAGCCGGATTGGACGGGTGTAACAAATGGTATTCAGTTTTGGGGACAAAGTTTTGTTGCAGGACCACAAGGTGAAATCTTATTTGCTGCGCCAAATGATTCAGAAATAAATACAGTAGTTGTGATTGACAAACAACGCACGGAAGATGTTCGCCGGATTTGGCCTTTCTTGCGCGACAGAAGAATAGATGCTTATCAGGATATTTTAAAAAGATATGTAGATTAATTTATTCTTTCAGTGCTCTTTCAATATTCTTATCCGGAATAAACCAGGCAATACCTATCAGCACAAAAATAACACAGGAAATGTATGGATGTACGAATGCCAAAGGTATGGCTATCAAATATCCAAATAAAGAAATATAACCTTTGATTTTTGTTCTCTCCATTGCTTTTATTATATGAGGATCTGCTGTATGACAGGCAGAAATCATTTGCTGTAACACATTATATGCGAATCCACACAACAATAAAATAACAGAATACACAATAACTGTATTTTTTGCAAAATGATTTTCACCCATCCATGCTGTTCCAAATGGTACAAGCGACAGAAAAAATAACAGAGCGTGATTTGACCACATAATTCCTGCACTAATATGCTTGGTGGCATGTAATAAATGATGATGATTATTCCAGTAAATACCAACGTAGGTAAAACTGAAAACATAGCTGATGAAAACCGGAATTAGTTCTTTTAATGCTGACCACTCTGAGGTGTGTGGCATTTTTAACTCCAGTACCATGAAAGTAATGATAATCGCAATTACGCCGTCGCTGAAGGCTTCCAATCTGTTTTTATTCATGTTGTAAAAATAGAAAAGACTTTTAATTTTACGGATGATAATAAGGATAAACATCCCCTTCAGGTGTTTCACAACCGTGCGACAATTCCTCCTGATGCGTTGCCAGCTGCTGAAAATATGTTTTTATAGGATATTTTATTCGTTTTACCATATCCGCAACATCCGCGTCTGCATTTGCCGCTTTAGTCATCCACAGCGAATTTGTATTTATTTTTCCTTCTGCATTTCCAAGGCCGGGAACTTTAACTGAAAGCCTGTTTATGTTTGCTTGTTTTCCCCAGTACTCATCTTCATTCCAAATACTGTCTGCACCTGCATTCATATTCAGCGGAAGTGTACTTTCAAAATCAGACCAGGCTTCAATAAATGTAATTTCGCCCTGATCGTTAAACGTAAATTCTTCGTAGATAGGACAACTGTCGCCACTGTAATCAAAGATGACGTGACAACGGCAAAATGGCTGTTCATCAAAGTATTTACAATCCAGTTTATAATATTGTGTCGGATTGAGTTTGAGTAAGATATCGGATTTAATTAAAAAATCTTTGCCGAATCCGGTGAGCAGCAGCCATGGCGGCCATTCCCAGCGAATAACGTATGGTGCATAATTGGGTTGTACATCATTCGGAATATCGGATTGCATGGTGAGGAAATATTTTACACCCTGTTGTATATAGTAAGCGGAATCAAATTTTGGTGTCAGACAAGTAGAGAGTGCGCCATCCGTACCACAGTTTTGCTCTATAGTTGAAGACTGTTGATTATTTTCTTTTTCAGCACAGCTAAAAACTCCGCAAAGAACTATTGTAATACAACTGATTAAGAAAGTTTTTGACATACACGAATATACAAATGAATTTTTAACGATTATTTGCTCTTATTGTTTCAAAATTGGTAAATATTCTATCCAAGGACCGGTTTCAGTTTTATATTGCTTTGCCATCACTCTGGATATCTGTGCCAGGTGATTCAAATCGTGGACAGTCCAGGTAGCAATCAATTGAGCTAAAGTAACTTCTCCAAAAGCAGTATGTATGCCTTTTCTGGTAAAATCATTTTTGGTCAGGTGGAGTGTTTGCAGGTGTTTTAAATTTTTTTCGCGTACACTTTTAAACTCCGCCAGCAAAGCAGCAATTGTTTTTCCTTTACTCTCTTCAAACTGGGCAAATCTATCGAAGGAGGCAAAGGTTTTATCTTTACTTTCGGATAGGATGATTTCTATTCTTGGTATCCAGTCTGTTCGTTCTCCGTGGATGAGATGTCCTATGATATCATGCACCGACCAGCTGTCACCGCCTTCATTAGCGGAAGTCCAGTCTGACGAAATATTTAGCAATAAAGCGAACAACGTGTCTGGTGTGCGTTGTAAAATTTCTATTGATTTTGATAAGTTGAAGTCCAAAGAAGTTGTTTTATCTAAAGATAGTTCTTTTTGAGTTAGCATTTATTCTTTAGTTGATAATATATGTAAGGATGAATTTTAAGATGTTACTTAATTTTATAAATAAAAAATGCCGAACATAATGCCGGCATTTTTATCTAATTACTAAATACTATTTACTAATTACTCTATTTATCATAAAACTTCTTTCCACTTTTTGCATAATCCAAAAGAATTTGTGCAGGTTTGAAGCGTGCGCCATGTTTTGTTGCTAAATCATTTAGAATATCTACTACTTGCTGTGCGCCCAACGTATCAATGTATCTGAACGGACCACCACGGAAAGGAGGAAAGCCTAATCCAAAGATAGCACCGATATCACCATCCAGCGGATTCTCGATGATGCCTTCTTCCAAGCACAGCGCTGCTTCATTGACCATCGACATACCACATCGCATGTGAATTTCATTCGCATCGAATTTCTTACGTGCATTGCCGCCATAGAAAGAATAAATATTGCTGTCTACTTGTCCTGAAACTTTCTTGCCGGTTTCGTCGTACTTGTAAAAACCTTTTTTATTTTTTCTTCCTTTGTAACCAGCTTTAGAAATTTCGAGTAATGTTTTGCTCACTTTAAAATCAGGTCGTTGTTTCAGCATTTCCTGCATCAGTTCGCCACTCATAATATGTGCACCCACATCAATACCCACTTCATCAGACAATGTAATAGGACCAACCGGATAACCAAACAAGTTCATTTCTTTATCTATCTGTAAAATATCACCGCCTTCATCCAGCATCAACTGTGCTTCGTTCATCAATGGTGCTAAAATTCGTGTAGTATAAAAACCAGGTCCGTCGTTCACAACTATTACCGTTTTTCCTTGTCGTACGCCCACATCAAAGCAAGTGGCAATGACCCAATCCGCAGTTTTATCTGTTTTGATAATTTCTAACAAAGGCATTTTCGGAACAGGAGAGAAGTAGTGCATACCAATGACCAGTTCAGGATTTTTAGCATTTGCAGCAATTGCTTTTATCGGTAATGCAGAAGTATTCGTTGCAAAAATGGTGTTTGGTTTTGCATTCGCTTCCACATCTTTTAAAATATTTTGTTTCAGTTTTAAATCTTCAAACACCGCTTCAATAATAATTTCCTGATTGTCTAAATCTTCATAATTTAAAGAACCGGAAAGCAATGCCATCTTTTCTTCCAGTTCAATTTTAGTCATTGCTTTTTTAGAAACTTTCTTGTTGTAATCATTGTAGATAGTTTTGTAAGCTGAATTAATCATGTCCTGATTAATATCTTTCAACAAAACATGCATATCATCATCCATTGAAACTTCCGCGATGCCTGCGCCCATAAAACCTGCGCCAATCATACCTAAACGGTGAACATGTTTTACTTTATCTTCGCCATACGGATTTTTCTTTTTGTCTGTCATCGCAAAAAAGATGTTGATTAACTGACGGGAAACAGGCGATAAAATTAATTCTTCGAATTTTTCTATTTCAGCTTCATATCCTTTTTCAATGCCTTGATTCCAGCCGATTTCCACGCATTCCATAATTTTATACGGCGCCGGATAATTACCGTGTGCTTGTTTGTCGACCATTTTCTTTGCCTGGTCGAAAACAATTTTATTGACCAAAGGAGCTTCTAATACAATATTGGTTAATGCTTTTTGTAAAGATGGAAATCCTGCTTTAATATCTAATTGATTGCGCTCGTGTTTCAATGGTTTTTGTGTTAATTCCAATGCCAGTTTTTGTGCGGCATTTTGTAAGGAAGAAACATGCACTACTTTATCTACCAAACCCATCTTTAAGGCAGGATAGGCAAATACATTTTTTCCTGTCAACATCATATCCAGAGAAGCTTGTAAGCCAACTAAACGTGGTAAGCGCTGCGTACCGCCGCCGCCGGGCAATAAACCTAATTTCACTTCAGGTAGCGCCAATTTGGTTGATTTGTCATTAGAAGCTATACGTGCATGGCAAGCCAAAGCGATTTCCAAACCTGCACCAAGAGCATTGCCATGAATAGCTGCAACGATTGGTTTTGCGGAGCTTTCCATTTTCTTTAGTATTTGATGACCTTTTTGCGCAATTGGTTTCCAGTCACCCGGTTTTTCTACTTTTTGAAACGCCTCGATATCAGCACCGGCAATAAAATCTTTTTTCTTGCTCGATAACACAAATGCTTTTATAGTGTTGTCTGTGTCTAATTCAGCAAATACTTCTTCAAAGAGTCCGATTAAATCAGGACCGATTTTATTTATTTTTTCATCTTTCTGATCCATCCAAATTGTACAAACACCGTTTGCATTTTTTTCGATGGAGATATAATCTTCACGTTTTAAAGTTGCCATTTTTTAGAGTTATGAGTTATAAGTTATGAGTGATGAGTGATGAGTTATTTTTAGTGATGGAATATAAAATATTCTTTTCACTCATTACCCTTCACTCATCACTACTAATATTTTTTAATAATCATTGCGTGACCGTGCGCGCCAGCAGCACAAGCAGCTAATAATGCATATTTGCCACCTTCTTTTTGTAAACGGTTGGCAGCCATAGTTAACAATCTGCCACCGGTTGCACCAAACGGATGCCCGATTGACAGTGAGCCGCCCCAGGTATTTACTTTATTTAATGGAATTTGTCCGATTGGCGCATCTAAGCCTAATTGTTTTTTACACCATTCAGGAGATTTTAACGCATTTAGATTTGCTAAAACTTGTCCTGCAAATGCTTCGTGAATTTCGAATACATCGATATCAGCAATGGTTAATCCTGTTTGTTTTAAAACTGCTGCAATAGAATAGGCAGGTCCTAATAATAATTCTTCATATAAATCACCACCTGTGAAAGCATAATCCACAATTTCCGCTTTGGGTGTCAATCCTAATTCTTTTGCTTTGTCTTCAGAAGTCAACAAAACGGCCGTTGCGCCATCCGTTAAGAAAGAAGCATTTGCAGCTGTTATGGTTCCAACGTATTTATCAAAAGCGGGTTTTAGTTTTGCCATTTTTTCTACAGTAGAATCGCCACGAACACCGTTGTCTTTTGTTATTGGGGTGAAGTTTGGAGGTAATTGAACAGATACAATATCTGTCATGTTGCCATTCTCAAATGCTTTTGCAGCGTTTTGGTGAGATGCTGCAGCAAACTCATCTTGCTCTTCGCGTTTTACACCAAACTTTTGAGCTAATATTTCACAATCCTGTCCCATTGTTCTGCCGGTAATGAATTCAGAAACAGAAGGTCTGTCCGGTAAAAAATCTGCCGGTCGTAATGTTGTCGCAAACTTTGCATATTCCATTGGAGAGCTTAATTTTTGTGCGGCAAATAATTTTTTGCGCATTTCTTTGGTGTACCCAATTGGTGTATCGGAAGTACATTCTGTTCCACCTGAAACAATAACATCCGCTCTTCCTAATTGTATAGAATCTACCGCATTGGCAATTGCCTGATTGGCAGAAATACAGGCTTGTTTAACCGTATTTGCAGGTGCTTTCACAGGAATGCCTGCTGTAACCGCTGCTTCGCGCGCTACATTTTCAGTACGCACATTTGAGATTACATTTCCGTAAATAACTCGGTCTATTTCATTAACATCAATTCCGGTTCTGTCAATTAAACCTTTTATGGCAAACTGACCTAACTGGTACGACATTAAATCCATATAGTCTGTACCAGATTTCAAGAATGGGGTGCGGACACCATCTATAAAAACTACTTTGTTCATTACTTTTATTTTTAGTGGAGTAAATATACATATTTCCAATGCATGCATTGTAAATTGAAGGTTAAGTTATTTAATTTAAAAGATAATTTTACAAAGGAAAAGTTTAATTAAACTGCTATATTGCGTTTCAAAATAATAAACCATGTCATTCAAAAACAAAACAGTTTTTATTTCAGGTGCAACGAGAGGTATTGGTCATGCAATAGGAATGAAATTAGCTTCTGAGGGTGCTAATATCGTCATCGCAGCAAAAAGTACAGAAGAAAATCCCAAATTAGGAGGCACGATTTATACTGCCGCAGAAGATATGAACATGGCAGGCGGGAAAGGCTTAGGTATAAAATGTGATATCCGCAATGAAGAAGAAGTGGCCGCTGCAGTAAAACAAACAGTAGAAACTTTTGGTGGTATTGATATTTTAATCAATAACGCATCTGCCATCAATTTATCACCGATTGCACAATTAGATATGAAACGCTATGACCTGATGCAGGATATTAATACCCGTGGTACTTTCTTGTGTTCCAAATTATGTTTGCCATACTTATTGAAAGCGGAGAATCCACATATACTGATGTTGTCTCCTCCATTAACTTCTATTACAGAGCGATGGTTTGCCGGACATACGGGGTATTCCATTGCTAAATTTGGAATGAGCCTTGTAGTATTAGGACTTGGTGGTGAATACAGAGGAAAAGTAGGCGTGAATGCGTTGTGGCCTCGTACCACAATTGCAACTGCTGCAGTTTTAAATTTACTCGGTGGTGAATCTGTTGCCAATACTTCCAGAAAGCCATCCATCATGGCTGATTCGGCATATTATATTTTAAAACGCGACGCAAAAACCACCACAGGGAACTTTTTTATGGATGATGAAGTTTTAATGAGCGAAGGAATTACAGATATGGATCAGTATGCGGTAAAACCGGGAACGGACTTGACGCCTGATTTTTTTGTTTAACCTCGTAGGTAGGCGCAGCTTTAACCAGGCGAGCCTACGAGGTAAGCCTAGGTTTATAAATATAATGAACGCGATTAAAAAATATTTCTCACTCGAATTATTCTTTTGGATAATTGTTTTAGTATATCTTGCATTAATAAATCCTGCAGAATCTCATTTTTCTTTTTGTCTTTTTAATCAATTGGGTTTCACTTGGTGCCCGGGTTGTGGTATAGGACATTCTATATCCTACTTATTGCATGGCGATATTATTAAATCGTTTCATGCCCATTGGCTGGGAACTTTTGCACTCGTTGTAATAGTTTACAGAGTTTTACAACTAATAAAAAATAAATATCAAATCAACCAAAATCAATCTTATGGAAAATCCGTTTTTAAATCTTAAATCTGTTACACCAGCTGAGATGGTAAACCTGAAAAACCTGACTGCAAATTTATCGGAAGATAAACTCAGGAATTTTGTGTCTGTTTATAGTTCTAAAAGAAGAGAAGCAGAAATGATTTTGATTATTTCCTGCGTTGGATTGCTCGGTTTTGCAGGCATACAGCGTTTCCTGGTCGGACAAATCGGAATGGGTTTGTTATACTTCTTTACAGGTGGATTATGTTTAATTGGTACCATTTTAGATATTATCAACCATAAGGAATTGGCAGATGAATACAATGCACAAATGGCTAATGAAACGTTGCAGTTAATTCAATAGATTTTACTATTTTAAATTAAAAGGTCACTTCAGAAATGAGATGACCTTTTTGTTTTATTTTTTTATGCTGAATTTTATTTTGTTTGGCTCTATTCTCAATGAATCCATTTGTACTACGCGCAGTGGCTGACTAAATGTTGCGTTTGCTTTTAATGCTGATTTAAAACTTGTTTCCAAATCATTTGTAGTTTTTACATTAGCGGTAAATGGTTCTAATACCGGCGTTGAAATTACTTTTTTTAACGGAATGGAAACTGTTTGATCTACCGGCACCATTAACTCACCTTGTATTTTTACCATTTGTTTTATAGGTACTTTTGCTTGAACAGGAATAATAGTTCGCAATGGAATATTATAATCCTGCATACTAAGCAGTAGTGTGTCCATTACCTGAAGTGGCTGATTGATGGGTATATTTACTTTAACCGGAATCGTTGCCTTAACCGGTAATGAAATATTAATGAAGTGTTTGAAGTTTGTTTTTATCTTGGTATCTAATGGAATGGAAAAATCCACGGCAAGCGAATCATTAATCATTAGTTTTTTGTTAAATGGAATGACTAAATCTTTCAATGGCATTTCTGTCTGGTCTAAATTTATATCTACGGGTAAATCAAATTTTAAATCCAGCACCTGATCCATGAAAACTTCTGTATTTAATGGAACTTTTAAATTCATCTTCAATGGAACCTCAAAATTTTCATCTAGTCTTATTTTAAGTTCATCATTTACTTTTATTTTAGTTTGCAGGTCATTCATGAGTGAAATAAGTATGCTGCTATCTAATTGAGCCTGCAATGGCACTTTATCATTGATATGAATCTGAACAGCTTTGTTGATTTCAAGCTGCATCATAGTTTTGGTAATAAAAAAGGTAACGCCGGCCACTAAGGCAAGTAACAATACACCTCCAATGATAAACTTCTTCATTCTTTCTTAATTTATTTAACAATATAAAAATGTTTTCGCACATATTAGTTTGCAAATGAAAAGTATTTTTAAAATGAATAAAGATAATTTTGAATTATGGCTGTGAGGAAATTTAATTATGAATTTGATGGAGTGCACTATTATCGATTCAGCGTATATAGATTGGGCAGCAATGTACAAACAGTATATGCATTTACGTTAGATGATTTATTAATTGATACGGCACAGCGATACAATCGGGAAAATATTTTAAAGGTTGCACATCAGCATAACATCCAAAAAATTATCTTAACTCATCACCATGAAGACCATTCCGGAAATGTAGCCTATCTGATGAATGAGTTAAACGCTTCTGCGTTTGCACATCCGAATGCGGTAAAGATTTTAGGCAAAGGATATAAAACGTCACCGCTGGCTAAGTTGATAAACGGAAGCGTAGAGAAAGCTAAATTAAAACCACTTTTGGAAACTGACAGAATAGAAACGGCTAATTTTACATTACAGCCAATTTATACACCCGGTCATTGTAATGATCATTATTGTTATTATGAAAAAAATAAAGGGTGGTTGTTTTCAGGTGATTTATATGTGGCAGATAAGATTAAATATTTTGGCAATTACGAAAGTTTACTTACACAAATCGAATCTATTAAAAAATTAGTAGCACTGGATTTTGATGTTTTGTTCTGTTCTCACAACCCAAAAGTAGAAAATGGAAAAAAACGACTGAAAAATAAATTGCAGTTCTTTGAAGATTTTGCCGGTAGCGTTACAAAATATTATGACCAAGGTCATAATACAAAACAAATTTTTGCGCTTATGGGCATGAAAGAAAATTATTACTATAAAGTTTTGACAGCCGGGAATTTTACTGCAGAAAATATGGTGAAGAGTGTTGTGAAGGAGTTGAAAATGAAACCGTAACCAATAGTATTTGACAATTTGCCGTTTACGCATTTATGTAACCATTCACTCATCATTTGACATAAATGGTATATAAAGTGAATATTTTGCAGAAACAAACAAGTAATTACAAAAGTGTTACGATTGTTTAGTTTTTAAAATAATAAATAGTATTAAACAGATATAATATGTTATTTTATTAAATTTTTTTAAGCAAAATTCATTAATATATTTTAAATTAGATAAGTCGCCCCATAAAACGATGAATGATATTTCAAATGAACTGGATACGTTGTTTGAGAAAGTTAAGGTAAATAAAAAAATACTTCAATTTTCTGAAAACATAAGTTTGGAAGAACTTACGAAAGTTTGTGATGCATCTGCTTATATGTCCTCTATACTTGAGTTTGGGAAAAATGCATATTCCCTTCTTTACTGCAATAAACATATTAGAGATGGACTTGGCTTAAATCCAAATGAATACACAAAACAAGGGTTTGAATACATTTTAAAGATTACCCACCCTGATAATTTAGATTCTGTGTATATGCTGATTAAATTTTTTAACGAGGTAAATAACCATGCTGAAACGTTTACGCACACACTTTACTTAAATGGAAAGAACGGATGGGAGTGGATATATTCGATGAAGAAACCTGCAACCTATAATCAGGATGGAACAATAAAATATTTATTGTCTGTTAGTTGTAGCCTCGATGATTTATTAAACACCAATGAGCATGATTTGCAGTTTAATCAAAACCTCAATCAGTATAAAGCGAACATAGACAAGTATAACTCTATGACAGAAAGAGAAAAGCAAATATTAAAACTTATAGCTGAAGAATATACTTCTAAAGAAATCGGTGATATGCTTTTTATAAGCCCATTAACTGTGGATACACACCGCAAGCATTTAATTGAAAAACTGGAAGTGAAAAGCTCTATTGGATTAATAAGATATGCATTGTTGTTTAACCTTATATAAATTTAGTTTATGAACGACATATTCAATGAGTTAAACATACTGGTTCAAAAAGTCAGAGATAACAGAAACATACTGCAGTTTTCTCAAAACCTGAGTTTAGACGAATTGAAAAAAGTATGCGATGCATCATCACAGATGGTTTCTATATTTGAAATGCATCAATACACCTACTCTATGGTACATTGCAATAAAAGTGCTTATGCGTTTCTGGGTGTGAATGAAGAAGTGGTAACTACCCTTGGTTACAGTTATATTTTAAAACTTATACATCCTGATAATATCAGCGCAGTATACAGACTCGTTAACTATTTCAAGAATCCGGATAATTTTAATAAAATATTTTCGTACACATTTTATCTGAATTCCAGTAACGGCTGGGAATGGACGTATGCCAGTGTACAGCCAGCTTCTTTCAACGACGACGGAAGTGTGAAATATATGATTGGGGTAGGATGCAGTATAAACGATATGATGAAAACAAAGGAACAATTTAAATCATTCAGGAAAAATCTGCATTTTTTTGAAGATAATTTAGATAAATATCTTTCGTTAACTGACAGAGAAAAAGATATTCTGAAATTAATCACAGAAGAATATTCTTCAAACGAAATAGCAGAAAAATTATCAATCAGTCCATATACAGTTGATACACACCGGAAAAATTTAATAGATAAATTAGAAGTAAAGAGTTCTATAGGACTTGCGAAATATGCTTATCTGTTTAATTTAACGTATAAGTGAGTATTCTTTTAACTAACTTTATATAAGGCTATGAAAGAAATTAACAATGCATTAGACAACCTGTTACTAAAGATAAAGGAAAGCAGGGATGCTTTGAATATTTCTGCTACTGCAAAGCTGGATGAACTTAAATTAATTTGCAACGAATCCTCCGAATTAGCTGCTATATATGAGTTGGATGATTATTCATTTTCAATGGTGGATTGTAGTGTGAATGCTTGTGCTTTTTTAGGGATTAAAAAAGAAGAAATACATAACCTCGGTTTTAAATATTTATTGAAAATAATACACCCGGAAAACATAAATGCTGTTTATCGTTTTATACGGTTTTATAAAGATGCGGCAAATTATACTAAAACATTTTCTCACACATTTTATTTAAAATCAGTGAACGGATGGGAGTGGACATATGCAAGTGTTAAACCGGCTATATTTAAGGAAGACGGAAGTGTAAAGTACTTGTTAGCCGTCGGTTGCAGCATCAATGATTTTTTAAGTACAAAAAATCAATTTAAATCGTTTAAAAATAATCTCACATTTTACGAGGAACATCTGCACAAATATCTTTCCATGACTGCAAGAGAAAAAGAAATTCTGAAATTAATTTCACAGGAATATACTTCCGTAGAGATAGCAGAAAAATTGTCGATAAGTCCATATACCGTAGACACACACCGTAAGAATCTGATAGAAAAATTAAATGTTAAGAGTTCAATCGGACTGGCTAAATATGCTCTATTATTTAATCTGGTTTAATGCGAAAAAAATATAACATTACTCCAAGTGAATAACCTTAAATATTGGTATTGTGTAAGTGAAGATATAACATCATCTTTATAAACAGGTTTTGACATGAATGAAAATATAAAAGAACTGGAAAAGCTCTTTAAAAAGATTCAGGAGAACAGAAAAACATATCAGGTTCCTGAAAATATCAGCCTTGAAGAGTTAAAGGAAATTTGCGACTCCTCTGACCAACTCACATCAATTGTTGAGATGTTCAAATATTCAATATCCGTTGTTTACTCCAATCAAAAAGTATATGATTATTTAAATGTCACTGAAAAGGATTTTCTTAATTTAGGATTTTCCTTTTTTCTTAAAGTATTGCATCCTGAAAATGTCAGTTCCATTTATTTGCTTATAAAATTCTTTAGCGATCCGAAAAATAAAGGAAAAATATTTTCCAATACGTATTATGCCAAAACAAAAAACGGATGGGAATGGGTGTACAATAGTATGAAACCCGTAACTTTTAATGAAGATGGTTCGATAAAATATATGCTTTCTGCTTCCTGCGGCCTAGAAGAATTACTGAAGTCAAAAAAAGAATTCCGGAACTTAAGAAAGAACCTGAGTTTTTATGAGCAGAACATGGAAAAATACCTTTCTATGACCGGTGAAGAAAAAGAAGTGCTGGGGTTGATTGCTAAAGAATTATCAACCGAAGAAATAGCAGATGCATTGCACATATCTAAAAAAATGGTTGATAAAATAAGTGAAACGCTTATACAAAAACTGAATGTAAAAAGCGCTGTTGGACTTGCAAAGTATGCATTGCACTTTCAGATGGTAAAATAAATTGCCTGCTTTTGTAACTAAATATCAGTAGGTTTTCTTTCAAATTCTTTTGTAATTTCCATAAATCAGGGTATAGCGCATTGTTAGAAGTGGTGTTAAATTTATGGTATGTTAAATATCATAAAAATACTGTACATCCTTTTGCTTTATAAGCATAACCACAGCCATTTTATGAAATACACTGAGCGTTTCGCTTTATTCCAGCGTTAGTCTTCGCAAATACTTTTATTCACACCCAACAACAAAACTATGAAAAATTTACTATTCATATTGTTGCTCCTGTCAACAATCGGAAGCGCAATGGCAAAAAAAGACAAAAAAAACAAAGAACCATTTATAGGCTCCTGGAAATTTACGAATCAAAGTATTGTGAATGATTTTCAGGAAGTATTTGAAAAAAAACAACTCAATTGCACAGATGAATATTTTACATTTGAACCCAACTCAACTTTTACCCATCAGTTTTTTGATAAAAACGGGAATCTGCTAAAATCATTAAAAGGGAAATGGAAATCCTTGGGTGACAAAATTAAAATAGACTATTCCGATATCAATTTTAGCTTAGCCATCAGTTATTTTTTTCTGGATGATGATTTGGTACTGGGCCAAAATTTTAATCATATCATTTTCACCAGAAATAATGTGGATTTTCAAAATTTAGCCTTGAAATAAGCTAAAACTGATATTTTTTTGCGTATCTACCTAAATTTAAGGATAAATCGAATAAATCATATAGAATTTTCCATAAATCATGGTATTGTTTACAAGATTTTTTATTAAGAAATTTGATTTAAGTCAAAACCATGAAACTATTATTTATTCAATGTACAGTTTATCAGGCAATTTCTTAACGGGAGATTGTCTGATAGACGTATATCAAATAAGTGCCATTCTTTAAATAAGTCACTCTGAATCAATAATATGGAATTTCTTGGTTTTTTCTTCCAAAGAATAAAACAACAAGAAATGGAATTACATGAAATCGTTATGACAATTTTGCTCTTTGCGACAGCATGGTTCTGCTTTCATGAAAATGAATACAATGACTAACAATATGTATAATAATGCAATAATCGATGTCATAAATACTTGATTCCCCAAAATCTATATTTTGAATCGCATCTGTTGCGTGCAGTCCCGACTAGGTCGGGACTCTTTTATCCTTAAATT
>DAORIK010000012.1:0-41673 GCA_035438465.1 Chitinophagales bacterium
CCGAAACCACCTTTTACACCTAATCCTGCTAATGGTAATAATTCTAAAAATGGCGAATCCTGGTCGAGTAATAATTCGATGCGCTCGCGTGCTAAAAATTTTCCCTGTGCTTTTGCTTTTGCCAAATGTTTCTCTTCACCCTGAAATAAAGATTGTTTCAGGTGTTTATTCAACTCTTCAATCTTTGCCAGCATTTTTTGATAGTTCTCTTTGTAGGCGGCTGAGTTGGTGTTTACTTTTGATTTTATGACGCTCATTATGTCTGAATTTATCTTATTATTGAAACAGATTGCCACGCTTCACTTCGTTACGCTCGCAATGACGTTTTATAACAAACAAGTTTACAAAAAAAATCTCTATTTGAACGAGCGTTTGGTAAAAATGTTATGTAAAATTTATGTTAATCAATTTTATTTTATTGATTATCAATAGAATAAAAAATATAACAAACGAACGTTTGGTAAATAGTTGTTTAAATAAAAATACTTTTTTACATTTGTTTATCAAAATGTATTAATCACTAAAAAACAAATAAAATGACAGCAAGAGAAATTGTATTAGCATTACCAAGCAGATTAAAGGCTGAGGAAGCAGCAGGCCAAAGCGGCATATTTCATTTCCAGTTGGAAGGCGAAACCGGCGGTGAGTTTACAGTTAATGTAGCAGAAGGTGTTTGCACCGTAACTGAAGGATTAAGCGGTGAACCTGATTGTGTAATTTCAGCTTTGGCAACAGATTTTGAAGATGCGGAAGAAGGACGCGTAAACAGACAAATGGCGGTAATGATGGGAAAAATCAAAATCAGTAATTTAGGTGCAATGCTTAAATTTATTGGTATGTTTAGCGATATAGAAGCAGCATAATCGATTAACAATTAACGATTGACAATTATATGAGACAGTTCTGCGGAACTGTCTTTTCATTTTAATAAAATAAGATTGCAGAAGGATTTTGTAATTTCACGCTATAATGAGATGTACGGTAAAATATTCTGAATTGTACAAACAATTAATCGGATTGATATTAATTCCGCTTGCATTGGCGGCAATATTTATAATGGTGATGTATCTTTTGCAAATGGCAAAGATAAGTGAAGCTATTATCAGTATTTATTCTATTGTTGGAAGTGTTGTCGTTGTGCTATCCGGTATTTTTATAGTTAGAAAGTTAGTAATGGTTAGCGCAGAGGTTGAATACGATTCAAACGGCATCTATTTTCAATTTAAAAATAATCCATTTTTATACAACGATACCTCCATTACAATAAGGTATGAAGATATTAACGAAATAGTGTTTGACGAAACGGAGAATTATAGAGTGTATGTAAAACTTAAAATAAGACAACCTAAAAAAATTATTTTTATTTCACCCGAAAAGTATTCAGATAATCCGGACTTTACAGCGTACTGGAGTGACGTCAAATTAAAAATAGAACATGAAATAGCAAAACAAAAACGTACACATGAAAAATAAAATTGTTGTTATAACAGGCGGTAATTCAGGAATTGGCAGAGTTACTGCTACTGAAATTGCGAAAATGGGTGCGCAGGTGGTCTTGGTTTGCCGGAATGAACAAAAAGCAAGAGCAGTACAGGAAGATATCAATGCACTCACAGGTTTGAATAACTGCGATTTATTTACCTGTGATTTTAGTTCACATGCATCTATTAAAAAATTCGCCAAATCATTCCGAATGAAGTATAATCATATTGATGTACTAATTAATAATGCCGGTGCAATTTTAGGTGAGCGTGAAGTTAGTGTAGATGGCTTTGAAATGATGTTTGCTACCAATCATCTCGGTTACTTTTTAACTACACACTATTTGTTGGATTTGCTGAAAGCATCTGAAAGTGCGCGCGTGGTAAATGTTGCGTCTTTGGCGCACCGTTTTACCAATATGCGATGGAGTGATTTGCAGGCAGAAAAATTCTTTAATTCATGGATACAGTACGGTCACACCAAACTGATGAATATTTTATTTAATAAAGAATTAGCTTATCAATTAAAAAAGAATACCAATATTACTTCCAACTGTCTGCATCCCGGAAATATCAATTCTAATTTTGGCAGAACAGGAAATCCTCTGCTCAAATTTTTAATGAATAATTTTGGATTTGTACTTACCACACCTGAAAAAGGAGCGGAGACTTCTATTTATCTGGCAACATCTCCTGAAGTACAGGGGAAGACAGGGCTTTACTGGTATCATAAAAATCCAACATTTCCATCTATGGAGGCAATCAGCTCAGAAAACTCAAGAAGACTATGGGAAATTAGTTTAAAACTTACCGGTATAAAAGAGTTTGGAGCCGCCGATTTTGATTAAGATGTATCAATAAAGTGAGAATGTGTAAACGATGCAAAATATAACATTTTCAGATGCAACATTAGAGGATGCTGATGCGTTACTATCATTAGTGCATCAGTTGGAACATTTTATTTCAAAAGAAAGCCTTTTAAACAATCTTAGTAGAAATTTAGCAGATAAGGATTATCGCATCTTTGTTGCTAAATATAATAATACGGTGGTTGCCTTTGCGGAACTTCATTTTACACATTTTATACATGAAACTAATCCAAGAGCTCGGCTGACATCTTTTTGTGTAGATTCAACATTCAGAAATAAAAATATAGGCTCTGAGTTCCTGAAATATATTGAAGAATTTTGCAGGACAATTAATTATTTGAGAATTGAGCTGACCAGTAATATTCGCAGATCAGATGCACACCGGTTTTATGAAAATAATGGCTATGTATTTGCTTCTAAAAGGTTTTACAAAGAATTAGCATGAGTATTATTCATTTCTTTACGGATAATTTTCCACCCTTAACACTAATCAATTGGTTATTTCCGATATCTGTAATCTGGAGTATTTTGGCTTTGTATATCGCAGGTTTTTGTAAGAAGAAGTTAAATTGGAAAACCGGTTACACAAGAAAACTTTTTCATTTTTTTATTTTTATCTCCGCATTCTTTTATCAAAAGTATTTTGCATTGCAGGGCGTTTTTATTTTAGGATGGTCGGTTACGATTGTTTTAATTTATGCATGTGCCAAAGGGAATGGTAATATTTATTTTGAAGCATTGGCGCGGGAAAATGATGCACCACACCGAACAAAATATATAGTCTATTCTTACCTAGCTACATTTGCAGGAGGTGTTTTGTCTAATCTATTATTTGGAAAATTTGCTGTATTTGGATATGTTGTTACCGGAATTGCAGATGCCATTGCGGAACCTATTGGCATACGGTTTGGAAAGCATCTGTATCGTGTTTTTAGTTTTGATAAAAATAAAACAGTGCACAGGAGTTTAGAGGGAAGTTTAGCTGTATTTGTGAGCACTTGTTTAATTTATCTTTCAGCACTCTATTTTTCACAGATTACATTACCGCTTACTTTTCTACTGGTTTTAGTGATGGCTGTTATCTGTACAGTAGTCGAAGCAATTTCCCCGCGTGGTTTTGATAACTTGCTGTTGCAGATTGCAGGCAGCTTTCTTGCATCTATAATTTTTAATATGCAATGAAAAAATTATTCTTTTTGCTCATCTTTTTTTCGTGCAATCCATCCATCTTCAAATCGAATAAAGTCAACTAATTTATCTGTCGGAATATTTTTCGCAATGATTTTGTAATCAGGCGTAATTAAGAAAACTTTTGGTGTGGAAATCACATCATATTCTTTTCGGAATGCGCTTACTCCGTACATGTCCGCACCAACAAACCATTCAGGTGAACAATTCTTGGCAGCAAACGCTTTGAATGAACTGTCAGTCTGTTCTGTTGAAACAGCAAATACACCAACGCCTAGCGTTTTCAGAGAATCCGTATACAATTTTTTCAAAGCCGGTATTTCATGTTGACAATGTCCGCAATCAGAATTCCAGAAAACAAGTAATGAGTATTTGTTTTTCGGAATAAAATCATGGAATCTTACAGATTTTTTCATAGAATCCTGCACAATAAAATTTGGTGCAATATTTCCAATCAATGTTGGTCTGATAGCTTCAACTCTGTCACGCAATTCTTTTAAACTGGCTTCTGTCGGCCACCATGCCAACCCATTTAAATAATAGTTATCTGCGATGTGGACATATATGGCATCCTGTCCCATAATTTCGCTCTTAGCGTATTTCAGAAATAATTCGTTGGTGCAATATTGAAACATTTCTTTATTGACACTTGCTTTTTTGATAATAAAATCAACCACTTTTATAATAGAATCAGGATGCGGGAAAGTATATGCATCCATATATTTTAAAATCTTACCTTGAAAGATAGGGCTTCGTATTAAGCCGGAATCCGAAAAATCAATGTTATCAAAATAATGTTGCTGTATATAATGAAAATTGTGGAAAGTATCAATCAAGCTTCCATTTGGATTGCGTTTACCGTCAGGAACTTCAATATCCAGCATTAAGGAAACCAGTTTAGAATAAAATGTTTGCGGATATTTTTTTATCATTTCTTTGCGGTGCGCCGCCATTTTTTTTGAAATGGCATCAATTCTATCTGTTATAACTTTATATTCAGCTTCTCCTTTTTCAGTAAGTTTTAATTTTTTTTGTAATGAATCATTTTCAAGACCTAATGGCATCATGAATTTCATATCATCAAACATTTGTTTGTTTTCGACTGAGTTCTTAACAACGGCATTTTTAATAAAATTTGCAGTATCTGTACTAATACTGAATTCAGTTTCTTTTAAGATTATATCAAATGCAGCATATTTCATGGACGGAAATGCGAGCAGATAGACTCCGGCAGGAATGTCTTTTTTACCTTTTATGGCAGCAAGTCCTTTAGCGTTAAAAATCAGCGTATCTTTTACAAAACGTTTATCACCGTAATAAAATGCCAGAATACCAATTTGGTTTTCCATGCCTTTTATTGTTATATTGATATTATATTCAGCTTCTGCAGCAAAGGTGATAAATGAAAAAAAACAAAAAGTGAGTAACGTACAGATTTTCTTCATAAAGAATGTTTCGAAAGGTTTTACAAAATTCGTTCCGAAATTAGTGATTCAGGTATAATTTTCAGTCTAAATCTTTGTTAATTTCTTGATAATTAGTTGAATACTTATCTATACTGCGATATTCAGCCCTTTTTTATATTTTTGTATGGATGAAGTATATTTATATTTTGGCGGGTGGGGCAATTGGTAGTCTAATACGTTTTCTGATTTCAGAATATATTTCCTTTAAATACCCATCTGATTTTCCAACCGGTATCTTTTTTGTAAATATTTTAGGTGCTTTAATAATAGGATTTTTATTCGGTTATTTAAGTGATAATGAATTACTGAATGATAAACTCAGGTTTTTGCTTTTTATAGGATTATTAGGAGGATTTACCACTTTCTCCTCCTTTGCATTAGAGAATATGAGATTATTAAAAGATGGATTGGTTTTTACCTCACTGCTTTATATAGTACTTACCAATGTACTCGGAATTGCATTGGCATTTGCAGGCTATTTTACAGCATTAAAAATCAGATGATTTCCTAAAAAATAAAGCCCGGCATTACCGGACTTTATTATTCGATTTTAATTTAGATTCTTGTTATTTAAATTCGAAATCTGCATCCGTAAGATTAACGCCTAATTTCAATTCTTTGAATTCATAAATCTCATAAATTCCTTTTTCATCTTCCATTTTATGGTAGATTGGCAGATACGTGGATTTATCAATATATAAAGTTGTTTTCTTTGCATAAGAAGAAGGAATCTTTAATTTCTGACCAGGTTTAACATCATCACCTATGTCATTTAATTCTTTGATTTTATATTCTGATATAGCTAGTTTTTTTCCAATTGCCCATACAGACGTTTCGCCCGCAGCTACTGTATAATCTACGATTTTGTAATCAGCATCGTTTATTTCTATTTTCCAGCAATCTTTGCCATCATAGTTTACAGTTCCCAGAATTTTTACATAAGAAGTTAAATCTTCTCCTTTGCGTTGTGCCATACTGGTTTCTAAAATCTTTTTGATTTGTGCGAAACCTGCTCTTGTAATCGGGTTGTGTACGCCTTTCATCAATAAACTGTTGGTTGGACTTAACGTTAATTTTAATCCTTTCTTTACTCTTACATCTTTTGATACAGCACTTTCGTAAATCAGCTGTGCAGACTGCGGCAAATGTGCGGATGCGTAAATTTTTAATGGAGATGCAATTACCTTAAATTCTACATCGCTCTTACTGTATTTTCCATCATGCATACGCTCCTGTGCATAGAAATGATAGGTCATGGTTTTGGCGTTGCCCATTGCTGCCATTACTTTGGGAATGGTTTCCGTTACATTCTGTGCAAACGATACATTTGCCAAAAATAGGGTGGCAATTAATAAAATGCTTGTTACTTTCTTCATGTTTTTTTGATTATTTTGACTAAAAATAAGATGTTTTGACGACATATCGCAAAAAGTTTGCCAATTTTTTATGCAAGCAACTCAGCCAAAGCTGTATTTATCTTTTTAAATGGAAATTGTGCTATGGCTTTTTCCATGTTAGATGAAATTTCTTTATTGCATAAATTACCCATACTGCCTTCGAGTGTATGCTCTAATTTTTCAGGTTTCCGGTAGGTATCATCTTCTACTTGTTTGCCAATTTCTACATAAGCATCTCTGAATGTAGATTCGCTGTTTTTATATAATTCATTAATACTATCCACAGTAAATAAATATTTGTACTTATCGTCTTCTAAAATATTGTCTTTTACTGTAATATTTTCAAGCATTAGTTGTGTCATTTCCAGACAATCTAAAAGTACATCAAATGATAGTAAATAATCTTCCTTGATAATTTGCAAATCCCGGTGATAACCGGAAGGCAGGTTATTCGTAATAGATTGAATTTGATTCGGCAGGTTTTGCAGCTTATTACATTTTGCCCGAATTAATTCCAGTACATCCGGATTTTTTTTATGCGGCATGATAGACGAACCTGTTGTCAGTGCATCAGGAAATGATATGAAACCAAAGTTTTGATTTAAATAAAGCGTAGCATCCATACAGAATCTGGAAAGAGTAGAAGCAATGTTTGCTAAAGCTTGTGTAACAACCTTTTCCATTTTTCCACGATTCATTTGTGCATACACCACATTATAATTCAAATCATCAAAACCTAGTAATGCAGTAGTTAGTTTCCTGTTTAATGGAAAGGAACTTCCATAGCCGGCACCTGAACCTAACGGATTTTTGTTAACCATTTTAAATGCCGCATACAGACACTCAATGTCATCAACCAAACTTTCTGCATAAGCAGCAAACCATAACCCAAAGCTGCTTGGCATAGCCAATTGCAGATGAGTATAACCCGGCAATAATTTTTCGCGGTGTTTTTCAGATAAATCAATCAGCAGCTTAAATATTTTTTTAGTTTGATGTACGATTTCTTCAATTTTTTCTCTCGAAAACAATTTAATATCTAATAAAACCTGATCATTTCTACTTCTGCCGATATGTATTTTTTTACCTGCAGCATTATTTGTTTTTGTCAGCCTGATTTCAATTTCAGAATGAATGTCTTCACTTTCTTTACTCAATGAAAAAAGTCCGGATTCAATTTCTTTTAAGATTTTTTTTAAATCGTATTCAGCGGCACTTACTTCCTTCGAGTCTAATAACTTTACATTATGCAGCATTTTTATATGTGCAATACTGCCAATAACATCATATTTTGCGAGTAGTAAATCCAAATCTCTGTCGTTGCCAACAGTAAATTGCTCGACCTTGTTTGCGAGTTCATTTTCGTTTAATTCACCTTTTTGCCAGAGTTTTTTCAAAATTACTTTTTTACAGCTGTTACTAATTTCGGATATTCCAGTTTTAAATCTTTAAGTGTGTCTCGTACTTTCTGAGCGATTAAAAACTCCTTGTACCAGTTATGGTCGGTTGGTATGATATGCCATGATGCAGCCTTAGAGCAATTCTTAAATACATCTTCATATGCATTGATATATTGTTTCCATAGTTTCCTTTCTTCCCAGTCCTGGTCTTTGTGTTTCCACATCTTTTCAGGATTTACCTTGCGCTCTTCGAGTCGTTCGAGTTGCGCTTCTTGTGAAACATGCATATAAAATTTAAGAATTATAGTACCGTTTTGTGTAAGTAACTTTTCAAAATTATTTATTGCGTCAAAACGCTGTGATACTGTTTTTTCATCTATCCATTTATGAACGCGTTGAATCAATACATCTTCATAGTGCGAACGATTGAAAATCATAATCTCGCCTTTTGCAGGAGCTACATGGTGAACTCTCCATAAGAAATCGTGTGCAAATTCTTCGTCAGTTGGTTTTTTAAAACTATGTACTTTTATTCCAATAGGATTTAAAGAACTAAACACATTTTTGGTCACACCATCTTTTCCACTGGCATCCATGCCTTGCAAAATAACCAGTATGCTTTTTTGCTGCGAAGCAGTTAAAATATCCTGCAGAACTTTTATTTCATCAATCAGTATTTTGGTTTTTGCTTTAGTAGCATCTTTGTCAATGCCTTTTGGTGCACGGGTTGATATTTTACTGAGTTTTATTTCTGCCATATTTTGATTTTTTATTAGCCTTATTAACCTGATTATTCATCACTCTATTTAAACATTCCTTTGAGTGCACCTAATAAACCTCGGGTTAAAGTAGTAGTAGCTGTTCTGGCAATTTGTCGTGTAACAGTATTACTTAATACTTTATCTAAAGTTGATTTTTCAGCTTTACCTGAACGCGTGGTTGTTTTGGCTTGCTTAGCTTCTTCCTTTGCCTGTGCTGCTTCAGCCTCCTGCTGTTGTAATTGTTCCATTTTTGCACTGAGTATCTCAAAAGCACTTTCCGGATCAACGTGTTCTTTGTATTTATTATATAATTTGGATGCGCGAATCAGTGTCTGCATTTCACCTTCATTCAAAATATCCATGCGCGATTGTGGTGGTGTCATTAATGCATGCACCAAAGGTGTTGGAATCCCTTTTTCATTTAAGGCAGTCACAAAAGCTTCACCAATGCCTAATTGTGTAATCAAGTCTTCTACTTTGTAAAAATCAGTAATAGGATAGTTTTCAGCCACTAATTTAATAGCTTGTCTGTCTTTTGCTGTGAATGCACGTAATGCATGCTGCACTTTCAAGCCTAATTGTGCTAAAATACTTTCGGGGATATCATTCGGATTTTGTGTACAGAAAAATATACCTACGCCTTTAGAGCGAATTAATTTTATAATAGATTCAAGCTGATCTTTTAATGCTTTTGTTGCATTGTCGAAAATCAGATGCGCTTCATCTAAAAAGATAATTAATTCAGGCTGTTCCACATCGCCGCGTTCCGGGAATTTTGCATATACCTCTGCCAGTAAACTCAACATGAATGTTGAAAATAATTTAGGTTTATCCTGAATATCCGTTAAGCGAACTATGTTGATATAACCATAACCATTCTCATCTTTTCGTAATAAATCATTGACATTAAATGAAGTTTCACCGAAAAATAAATCGGCACCTTGTTGTTCCAGTTCCACTACTTTGCGCAAAATAGTTCCAACTGTTGAAGGGCTTACTGCTCCGTATTCTTTCTCAAAAATATCTTTTCCTTCGTTGGTTAAAAATTGTAATACCTTTTTAAAATCAGGTAAATCTACCAATCCCAGATTTTGGTCATCACAGAATTTGAATACCATAGCAACAACACCTTCCTGAGTATCATTTAAATCCAGGATTTTAGATATTAAAACAGGTCCGAATTCCGTTACAGTTGCACGTAAACGAACGCCATCCTGCGTGGATATAGACATCAATTCTACCGGATATCCTTTAGGATTCCAGGTGTTGCCAATAGCTGTGACCCTGTCTGTAATTTTTTGATTAAGTACACCCGGTTCTGCCACTCCTGAAAAATCTCCTTTTATATCCATCATCAGAACGGAAACTCCATTTTCGGATAGTTTTTCAGAAAGTGTCTGTATAGTTTTTGTTTTACCGGTTCCGGTTGCCCCTGCAATTAATCCATGTCTGTTTAATGTTTTTAAGGGTATCTTTATTGGAGTATTGGGTACTGATTTAGCATCTAACATAGCACCACCCACCCAAATGGACCCTCCGCTAAAAGTATACCCTTGCTGAATAGTCTGAACAAATTGTTCCTGATTTGCCATAATGTTGTTTTATAATAGATAAAAATAAGAAATAGTTTTTATTTCAAGTGAGAACATTGCATCAGAGTTCAAAGACTTCACCTAATGATGGAATCTCCACAGATCTGTATTGTTTTGAAAGTAATGCTGATTTATAAGCTTCCTGTTTTTTAGGTTCGCCGTGCACCAGAAATATTTTTTTCAGCTTATTTACATTTTGATTAGAAATAAACTGTAACAGTTCGGGCTGGTCGGCATGAGCACTCATACTGCTCATTACTTCAATTGAGGCTCGAACTTTTATTTCCTGATGAAAAATGTTTACGGTTTCAGGTTTGTCAACGAGTTGCTGGCCAAGTGTTCCCTGTGCACAGTATCCAACAATCAGTACGGTATTTTGAGCATTAGGCAGCTGATGAAACAAGTGATGTTTTACACGACCGGCATTTGCCATACCCGAAGCAGCAATAATAATACATGCTTCGTCTGAAACGTTCAGTTTTTTAGACTGATTGGCATCTTTTACATAATGCATATTATTCCATCCAAACGGATTTTCATCTTTACGCATGTATTCATAAATTTCTTCATCAAAACACTCGGGGTGAATGAGGAAAATATCTGTGGCATTCATGGCTAAAGGACTATCTACATAAACAGGAATATTTTTTAATTTGCCATTGGTGTATAGCTTATCTAATCGATATAAAAGTTCCTGTGTACGACCGACGCTGAAGGCAGGTATAATTAATTTGCCGCGTTTGGAAACGCAGGTATCATAAATAATCTTTAAAAAATGTTCATCACTCTCCGGTGTTTCTTCATGTGTTTTGCCACCATAGGTTGATTCACAAATAAAATAATCCAATTCAGGCATTGGTGCAGGATCTTTAAGAATAGGACGATTATATCGTCCGATATCACCGGAAAAACCAAACACGGTTTCATTATTGTTCTCATTTATTTTTAAAGTGACAGAAGCAGCCCCTAAAATGTGACCTGCATCAGAAAATAAAACTTTAATATTTTCATTGACAGAAAACCAGTTATCGTATTCCACACATCGGAAATATTTAAGACAGTTTTTTGCATCTATTTGTGTGTAAAGCGGCTTTATTGTTTTTTTAAATTTTCTGGATTCATATTCTGCGTCTGTTTCCTGAATATGTGCGCTGTCGAGCAGCATAATGGCTGCCAAATCTCTGGTGGCAGAAGTACAATATATTTTTCCTTTGAATCCATCGTTTACAAGTTTGGGAATTCTGCCGCAATGGTCAATATGTGCATGTGAAAGTATAAGCACATCAATGTCGGCAGGGTTGAAGAACCACTGATGATTAAAGTCTTCAAGCGCATCTTCATTTCCCTGATAGAGACCGCAATCCAGCAGTATTTTATAGTTATCCTCCAGTATAAGTAAATGGCAGCTTCCGGTTACAGTTTGTGCTGCGCCGCAAATTTGTAGTTTCATGTGTTTGAGTCGTAAGTGATAAGTAATAGTTGTAAGTGGAAAGGTACAAATTATTTGCATAAATAAAATAAGGATTATCGTATGAACACATAGTTTTTTAATTTAGACACATTTCAGTTGGTAGTATTTATGTTCAGTTAATAAGAGTAAATATAAGCTCGCCTTTGGCGAGTTCTATGGTTTCTGTGGATATGCATTCTGTATTGCAATATACGTTTCATCTTTTGCTTAATAAGCATAAAAACTATGTTCCGAAACTTCGGAACTATATGTTTATTATTTTTATCTTTACAAAAAAATAAACCATGTTACAGGATATTTATAACGACATTCAGGCAAAGATTCAACAACAGATACAGGAAAAATTTGGATTAAGTGCTGACCAAACTACACAAAGCACGAATGTGCTGTTGGAAAACTTCAAAAAATTCTTTTCAGAAGATTTAATGGCTGGCGGGATGAGCGGTTTGCGTGATTTGATGAGCAATGGACTGAATGATATTAAAACAAATCCAACCTTACAAAATTTAAGAGAAAACTTATTGAATGATTTAGTAAATAAAGTAGGTTTGTCAGAAGATACTGCCCAAAATGTTCGCGACTTTTCATTGACGGAAGTATTTGAGCGTTTTAAAACTGAATTTATGGACGAAAGCGGCAAACCGGATATTGCTAAAATAATGAGTAAACTAAACTTAGCTGATTTCCAGGGAAAGGCACAAGAGATAATCAGTAAAATGGGAATTGATTTGGGTAAGTTTTTTAAATAGAAACCTGCAAGGTTTGTAATCCATTTTCTTATATTTCAGGTATGTTATTCAGGTTTTTATTGATTCCTACACTCTTCCTACTGCACTCATCACTGATAGGTCAGGATACAAATAAAACTGATAAAAAGAATTTTTTTTTAGGCAAACAACCGGATTACCATCGTTTTTATATTGGAGTAAGATTTCCGCAGACATATTATTTTAAAAGTAACTTACATTTAAACGGCAATATCCAGCAGTCGGATATGAGTATGGTTAATTTTGATGTTACCATTAGTGATTTGAAAAGTCATGATGATGGATTTGTATATGCTGCCGTCATCAGAACATTGCGAAATAAAGCAGAAGCACCACCTTATGTTATAACTTTTGGGTATAAACTTAAAAATTCAAATTTTGGAATTGCCGGCAGAATTATTCATTACAAGCAATTTATGGAAAAGGGACAAAGTAATCGTATAAATGGTATAGTTGGTGCTGATGTGTATACAAACTATTACGGGCAGGCTCCTTTTTTAATTAATTATGAAAATACAGATGGACATAATATTTGTACCATTGGTCCGGAATTCACATATACTTTGTTACGTTCAAAAAATACTAAACATTGGATAGATGTTACCGGAATGATTGGTCCGGGTATTTCTTATCCCAGAACGGATGCGACAGTAATGACACCGAATGGCACTGTAATAAGACGAAATAATAAATACAGAATTTCAGGGGGAGGTATGTATGTTGAAACCGGTTTCTCTTTTACTGTTTGTAATTTCTTAACTTTTTTACTGGAAGGTGATTTCACAGTAATCAGAAATTCACATATGAATATCATTTCAGATGGTGTAAATGAATTATATGGTAGTCAGACTATTTCTGCCTTTAGCTGGAGTTCGGGAATTGCACTTACAGTTCCTATTAAACCATTTAAAAAATTAAGAGAAGAAAAGAAATTACAAAAGAATACACAGTAATTACAATACCAGCTCCAGCAACTTCTTATAAATCTTCAAACCATCTTCGATTTCCTGCAGGTAAATAAATTCATCTGCAGTATGGGAACGTTCAGATTTTCCAGGGCCGATTTTTACACTTGGAATTTTTAATAAAGATTGATCTGAAAGGGTAGAAGAACCAAATGTTTCGATATTTAATTTTTCAGCGGCTTTCACTAACATATGTTCTTTGTCAATCTGTGAAGGTTGTAATCGTGTAGAACGCGCTTTTATATCTGCTTTTACATTATCACGTATAATTTCTAAAATCTGATCGGTACTGTATTCAGGAATCGTGCGCACATCTACTGTGTATTTACAAACATCAGGCACTACGTTGTGCTGTGTACCTGCATGAATCATACTAACTGTCATTTTTACAGGACCAAGAATCGGATTTATTTTTTTGAACTGATAATTCTGAAACCATTGCACATCCACCATCGCCAGATAAATGGCGTTAAGTCCTTCATTTCTTGCGGCATGACCTGCTTTCCCTTTTACTTCGCCATCTAATACCATTAACCCTTTCTCTGCTATAGCCATTCTCATCTCGGTAGGTTCGCCAACAATCGCAAACTCACAGGCAGAAGTTATTTCCTCTATTTGTTCGATACCGTTTTTGCCGGAAATTTCTTCTTCAGAAGTGGCAGCAAAAATAATATTGTATTTTAAATCCTCTTTGTCGTAAAAATGTAAGAATGTTGCCAATAAAGAAATCAGCGCGGCACCTGCATCGTTACTTCCTAATCCGTATAATTTATTTTCTTCTACTTCAGCAGAAAACGGATCTTTATTCCAACCGCTAACAGGTTTAACCGTATCAATATGTGAGTTGAGTAAAATACTTGGTTTTAAAAAATTATAGTGTTTGTTTTTTGCCCAAGTATTATTCAGTTTTGTTTCAAACGGAATTTTTTTTGATTTCAAAAATTTACGAATAATATCAGCAGCTTTATCTTCCTCTTTGCTGAAAGAAGACACGCCTATCAGTTTCTGAAGTAACTCGATAAACTGAACTTGTATTTCGTCCTGTACGTTGGTCATCTTAGTTTTTGGTGAACGCTGTTCCAAATTTAGCATTTTCATTTACAATTGAAAGTACATCTTTTGCATGACACAATATAACTTTTTCCACACCGTTTTCCAGCGCGTGAATAATATTGTTTATTTTTGGCAGCATACCATCAGTAATGATTTGTTTTTCTTTGAGTTGTTTAGTTTCATAGATGGTAAGTTCGGGTATAATACTGTCGGTATTGTTAATATCTTTCAGTAATCCTTTCTTCTCAAAGCAATAAAAAAACGACACTTTTTTAACTTTTGATAATTCAACAGCAATCGCCGAAGCCATTGTATCCGCATTCGTATTCAGTAAATTACCTTTTTTATCGTGTGTAAGAGGTGCAATAACAGGTGTGTAATTATTCGCAAATAAATTGAAAATAAAATCCGTATTTACTTTATCTATATCACCAACAAATCCATAATCAATAGTTGGATGGGCGCGTTTACGTGCTTCTATAATATTGGCATCCGCACCGGTTAGTCCAACTGCATTGCAATTGTTAGATTGGAGTTGAGCAACTATATTTTTATTAATCAACCCTGCATACACCATAGTTACGATGTCAATAGTTTTTTCATCAGTGATTCGCCTTCCGTCGATTAATTTTGGTTCTATATTTAAATCTTTGCTGAGTTGCGTGGCTATTTTTCCACCACCGTGAATTAAAATTTTGGGTTGATGAATACGGGAAAAATCAGCTAAGAAATCAGCTAACGAATTATCATCGTCTATAATATTTCCACCGATTTTTATAACAACTATTGTTTCCAATTTGTATATTTAAGTGATACTAAAATACAAGTATGTTTAAGAAGATACTATTTTTCTGTGTTATACTTTGTTCAATTTTTTCTTGCCAAAAAGTGATATTGAACAAAACCTATACTAAGATTATATCAGCACCCGGTCCAGAAGACATTGTGTTTGATAAAATGAACAACAGAATATTGGTTTCCTGTGATGAACGCCGCGAAGGACAGCCTTTGCATGGTGAAATACAACAAATTGATATAGAAACAAATGAGTGTAAGGTTTTACCAATAATAAATTTGCCGGCAATTCCATTTCACCCACACGGTTTTGATTTGCAAACAGTAAGCGGTATTGATTATTTGTATGTTATTAATCACTATAGAGACGATGTACATACAAGTTCTGTATTGCAGTTTAGGATTAATGCTGCCAATTTAGATTTTGTAAAAGAATATAAAAACGATTTGCTGATTTCTCCGAATGATTTAACGGTGTTACCAAATGGAAGTTTTTATTTTTCCAATGATAAAAACTCATCTGATGTTTTAGAATTACTGACGAATCCAAATGCAGGTTCTGTGGTTTATTGTAATGGAAATGATACATGGGAAAAAGTGGACAGTGGTATTGGATTCCCAAATGGACTGTATAACGAAAATAATAAGCTCTATCTGGCTACTTCCAGAAATCATGCATTGTTTAGGTATGACATACAATCTAACGGTGTGTTGACAAATCGCACAAAATTATCTTCTATAAACGGAATGGATAATATTATGGTAAACGGAGATGAATTAATTATAGCGGTTCATCCTGATGAAATAAAATTTGCCCTATTGTCTTATTTTCCCGAAACATTATCACCATCTAAAACCTATTCCATAAATAAGAAAACAGGAGCGGCAAAAGCCATTTTTTACGATGACGGCTCCATCATTTCCGGCTCATCTACCGCATTGGTAGTTGGCAGCGATTTGTATTTATCACAAGTATTTGAGGGTTTTGTACTGAAAATTTCAAATTATGCGGATTAATACATACTAAATATCAATAATATGCGTTATCAGGAAAATTTAAAATTATGAGGAACTTATTATTTGTACTGTTTTTAAACATTCAGTTTGTATTTGGTAAAAATATCATTCCTGAAACACCCTTTACTGAATATAAATTTGAGGCGAAAGAGTGTAAATTAATTCAGCATCATCAATCGCGGATTTTTGTGCAGCCATATACATTTTATCTCGATGGAAAATTATATGAAGGACAAGTGAATCTGAAATACCGTGAGTTTGTGGATCAATTGGATATTGTCTTGAATCATATTCCGATGAATTATTCAGAAAATGATAAGCATCACATTTTAGAAAGCGGAGGTATGTTTGAATTGATGGCTTATGGCAATGGAAGATTATTATCCTTTGCACCCAATAAAAAATTACAGGTACAACTTGCCAGTAATTTTGATATAACTGGTGGAGAAACATTTATTCTAAATAAACAAACCAAGAACTGGGAAAAAGCAACGCCATTCGGCGCGTTATCAGAAGCCAACCAAAAATCTACCGATAAAAATGAAGATTTATGGGGCGATAATATCTGGTATGATTTAGAAAGCAATCAGATTGCTGATGACACCGGTGGTTTATGGCGCGTTCAGACAGCAAATTCCAATACAATGTCGTATGAAGAACTGCGTTCTCAATCCTTTAAAACAATTAATGTTGATAAAATGGAGATGTATAATTGTGACAGAATTCTGAATGAAGAGACAGTGCCAATTATCGCAGATTTCAAGTTAGACGGATATAATCAAAAATTAAATTCTCAAATATTTGTAGTGTATAAAAACAGAAATGCGGTACTGAGTTATTATCCCAATCAATTTACTACGGATTTTAAGTTATTACCAAACGAAGATTTTACCATCTTCACATTTGCACAGGACGGTAAGATTGCCGTGTTAGATAAATCCTTTATTTCAGGATTTGATGCTAAATTATCTAAAAATAAAAAAGTTGTTTTCCCGATGAAAGTCTTTGCTAAATTGCCGGGCACCAAAGCTGAGTTGGCTCAGTTAACGGGCTTATAAACTATTTCATAATTCAGAATTACGATTTAAGATTATTTATGAAGCGATTTTTTTATGTAATATCAATACTTCTTGCACAACTATCGTTTTCTCAAAATTTATTTGTTACTGATACATTTACGTATACGATTAATTTAGACTTATCTAAAAATTTGTATTTAAAAACTGTACCCGTTGATTTGTTGAAGGGTTATTGCAGAGGTGACTGGAATGCATACTATCCCAAACGGGAAATGAATCAGTGTTTGTTTGATGATTTTTTGAAGCGATTTAATTACTATCAGGTAAATACATCAGGCAGTACATGTTTTGATGATTATTGTAACAATGCTTACTTTACTGACATGTATTCACAGTTTTCCAGGAAACTAAAGTATAAAGAAGTGGTATATTTTAATCAGCAACATTCCACTGTAAAAAGAGAAGTGTTGTGGTTGCAGGTATTCTATTCAAGAGAAGAATACAATGGTTGGAAACATTATGAAGGACCTGTTTTTTGGATGCAAGAAATAAATAAGTCTGCGAAAGGAATTGCAGTGTACAATAAAGATATCCGATATGATAGCTGGTCTCTTGAAAAAGAATTTAATCATCCGGGGTTTATTGTGAATGAAAATAAGCAGAAAGATGATAACAAAAAATTACAAAAAATATTGCAGGTAGAAGAGTATTAATTATATATGTTTTTAAGTTTTAATGTCCAGTCCAGTTTCATTTCTACAATTAACGGAAAATTCGGATCATTTACATAGGTGATTTGATAATCAGCACCATTATTAACTGTCCTGCAATCAAACTCATTGGAGAAATTATTTTTATAACCGAAATTTTGTGTGTGGTTGTAAGGATTTCCAAAAACAGATAATACATTATTTTTTTTATCGGTGTAAATTTCCATTGAACCGTTTCCTTTAAATGCATCGTACATTTTTCTGCTGAGTATAATACAACATTGGTCTTCCAGATTTATTTCTCCGTTTGTAAAATAACTGAAAATTCCGGTAGCATTTTCAATGGCTTCTTTACTGAGGTTTAATGTTCCTTTCTTATTTTCCGGTGCACTCATGTACCATTCAAAATTATAATTGTTGACATTATCCTTTACAACAATAGTTATCTCATAATTATTGCCATAGTAATTTATATCATACACTAATTTTGTTCCTTTCTTAATAATGTCAACGGGTTTTGAAGAAGCAATAACATTGGAAGATAACATTAGTGTTACTACAGAAAATAGTAAAATGTGTAAAAAATTCCTCATGTTCACAGTTTCAGGAATAGAAAATTAATATATAATTCCCTAACTGTCAATAGTATAAGTAGTATGGAATGTGATTTTTTTGTTAAAATTGAACTTTAATTGTGTTCCAAGAGGTTTTTTAACACTATCTGTGCGGCAAACTCACGGTTAGCTGCCTGTTGAATAACTAATGAGTAAGCTGAATCCAATACATCATCGGCAACTTCCACGTTCCTGCGCGTTGGCAAACAATGCATAAATTTAGCATTGTTTGTTAACTGCATCTTCTTATCAGTAATCATCCAGTCGTTATGTTCGCCGATGATCTTTCCGTAATTTGTGTATGAACTCCAGTTTTTTGCATAAATGAAATCTGCATTTTTAAAAGCTTCATCCTGGTTATAAATGATTGATGCATTGCCTGAAAATGGTTTACTCAATTCATACCCTTCCGGATGTGTAATGATAAATTCAACATCGCTTTTATTCATCCATTCTGCAAATGAATTTGCTACACATTGTGGTAATGGTTTAATATGAGGTGCCCAGCTTAATACAACTTTCGGTTTTGGTTTTGTCGTATGTTCTTTTATGGTTACTAAATCTGTTAATGACTGTAACGGATGCACTGTTGCACTTTCCATATTGACTACCGGTACTTTTACATTTTCTAAAAATTTACTTAGTATATATTCTGAATAATCTTTTTCTCTGTCTGTTAAACTAGGGAAGGCGCGAATGCCAATAATATCTGCATATTCAGCGATAACCGCAGCACCTTCTTTGATGTGTTCTGCTTTGTCACTGTTCATAATCGCACCATCTTCATATTCCATTTGCCAGCTATCTTGTGTAAGATTTAAGATGATGGTGTTCATTCCTAAATTTTGTGCAGCTTTTTGTGTGGAAATTCTGGTACGTAAAGAAGAGTTTAAAAAAAGCAATACCATGGTTTTATTTTCGCCAAGATGTTTATAAGCAAATCTATTTTGCTTTAATGCAATTGCTTGTTGTGCCAATTTTTCAGTATTTTCTACGTCATGTATGTTTAAGAAATTTTTCATCATATAAACAAGCTTTAAGAGCATTAATTAAAATATCCACTTCTGTCTTTGTTATGCTTAAACTTGGCAACAAACGTATAGTATTTATGTTGTTGGAGTTTCCAACAAAGATATGGTGTTCATAAACTAACTTATCTCGCAACTCTTTTACCGGAAAATTAAATTCTACACCAAGCATTAAGCCTTTACCTCGAATTTCTTTTACGTTTGGTAAGTGCTTGCATTGTTCAAATAAATAGTTTCCAACTTCAATCACGTTCTCGATTAATTGTTCATTTTCTATTACATCTAAAACTGCTAAACTTGCAGCGCAGGCAAGTGGTGCGCCGCCAAAAGTAGTACCCAGCATGCCATATTTTGCCTGTATTTTCGGATGAATCAGTATGCCTGCCACCGGGAAACCATTACCCATTCCTTTTGCCATAGTAATGACATCCGGTTGCACATTTGCAAACTGATGCGCAAAAAACTTACCACTTCTGCCAAAACCACATTGTATTTCATCTGAGATAAAAAGGGCATTATGTTCATTGCATAATTGCTGAATTAACTGCAGAAATGAATTCTCAGGTTCATAAATTCCATTTACACCTTGTATGGGTTCGATAATAACTGCACAGATTTCATTTTCCGAGAATGCTTTCTGTAAACTTTCTTCATCATTGAAATCTAAAAAGATAACGTATGAGTCATCATTGACGGGTGGTTTAATTTTTGGATTATCTGTTACCGCAACTGCACCGGAGGTTCTGCCATGAAATGCACCTTTAAATGCAATTATTTTTTTTCTATTATTATGAAAGGAAGCAACTTTTAAGGCATTTTCCACCGCTTCTGCACCGCTGTTTACTAAGAATAATTGATAATCAACATATCCTGATAATTTTCCTAATTTGTCTGTTAATTGCTTTTGTATCTGAAGGTGCACAGAATTAGAATAGAAGGATAGTTGATGTAATTGTTCTTCTATTTTTTTTACATAATATGGATGTGCATGACCTACTGAAATGACTGCATGTCCGCCATAGAAATCAAGGTATTTGATATCTTTGTCGTCATATACATTACAACCTTTGCCTCGTACTAAGTTAATGTTGAATAATGGATATACGTCGAATAGTTTCATGTAATAGTCGTAAGGTATAAGTAGTAAGTAATAAGTTTTTTAATATGCGCTTGGTTTAAGTTTCAGGCCTTCATCTTCATCAAAGTCAAATATCAAGTTCATATTTTGTACAGCTTGTCCGGATGCGCCTTTTAGTAAGTTATCAATCACGGAAACAATCATTAATTTACTTTCGTGCTTTTCAAGGTATAACAAGCATTTATTGGTGTTTATGACCTGTTTAATATCTATATTTTTATCAGAAATAAATACGAATTTCGCATCCACATAAAACCTACTGAATATGGCTCTCGCAACATCTAAATTTCCTTCAAAATCTATATATGTAGTGGTAATAATTCCACGCGTAAAATTACCTCGGTACGGAATGAAGTTGATTGTTTGATTGTATGTAGTTTGCAATTGAGTAATAGATTCTTTTATTTCACTCAAATGCTGATGTGTGAATGCTTTATATACGGATGTATTATTGTTGCGCCATGTGAAATGTGTTGCTTCACTTAATGCAGTGCCTGCACCTGTAGAGCCGGTAATTCCTGAAATATGAATATCAGATTGTAATAGATTTTGTTGCGCTAATGGTAATAATGATAGCTGAATGGCAGTTGCAAAACATCCGGGGTTTGCAATCTTAGCAGCTTCTTTTATTTTATGCTTATTCAACTCAGGCAAACCATAGATAAAATCATCAGCATTATCTTTTGAACGGAAATCATTGCTTAAATCAATAATTTTTACAGTAGGAGAGAAGTGGTATTTCTCTAAAAATGGTTTTGCTTCGCCGTGCGGCAGACATAAAAACAAGACGTCGATATCCGTATTGATTTCATTAGTGAAAATTAAATCAGTATCACCCAGTAAATCAGTATGAATGGCAGATATTTTCTCAGCATTCTGACTCCTGCTGAAACAGAAGTCAATTTCCACGTTGGGATGCTGTAATAAAATACGAATCAGTTCGCCGCCTGTATAACCGGCAGCACCAATAATTCCTGCTTTTATTTTTGTATTCATTTTTTAGTTTCACACAAAGAACGCAAAGCAGCAACGTGTGCAGAGCGTATATGCAATTCTAAATTAACAGAAATAAATAAGTAAAACCCAAATAAGAAATGATATTTGTGTTAAGCGTTATTTATTCGTGGAGAAAATATAATCGTTGAATATTTTAATGCTGGCTAAAAATACCTGATTGGTGACTTTATCATTTGTAGCGGTAAAACGGATTTTAATGGTGTCTTTATTGAAGTCAGGTGTAATAAATGCATCTTCAATGCTATTAATATCTTTGATTTCCAGGAAGTGAATTAAATGATTGATGATTTGTTTGGCTTCTAAAATCGTATCAATTTTCACAGATTGTGTAATGTTGGTTGCTTTTTCAAAAGAAGTAATTAATGCTTTTCTGTTATACGTTAATGTTTGTTCCATAGATTTTGTTTCTGTATATAACATAAAAACAGGAAAATAAATTCCCGTTCCCAAAGTAAGGTGATAAAATTAAAAAGCCATAAGACTTTACTTATGGCTTAACATTTATAATTTATGCAATTTATTTAAAAACTACTTCTTTCCCATACCCATTCCTTGCATACGCTTCATCATCACTTTCATCTGATCAAATTGTTTAACAAAAGCATTAACTTCCTGTATCGTATTTCCGGAGCCTTTCGCCAAACGTTCTCTGCGTTTGCCGTTCAGTAAATCGGGGTTTCTGCGTTCTTCAACAGTCATAGAAAAAATGATTGCCTCAATTTTCTTGAACGCATTATCATCGATATCAATATCTTTTACTGCTTTACCAACACCCGGAATCATGCCTAATAAATCCTTGATGTTTCCCATTTTACGAATTTGATTGATTTGCTGTAAGAAATCTTCAAAATCGAATTGGTTTTTTGCTATCTTTTTGCTTAATCGTTGCGCTTCTTTCTCGTCAAATTGTTCCTGTGCTTTCTCTACGAAAGAAACAATATCACCCATGCCCAAAATACGTTGCGACATACGTTCCGGATAGAAAATATCCAGGGTATCAATCAGTTTTTCACCGCGCGAAACAAATTTGATGGGCTTGTTTACGGTATATTTTATGGATAAAGCAGCTCCACCACGTGTATCACCATCTAATTTGGTTAATACCACACCATCAAAATTAATTCTCTCGTTGAAGGCTTTTGCTGTATTCACGGCATCCTGTCCGGTCATGGAATCTACTACAAACAATGTTTCCTGTGGTTGGATGGCTTGCTTTACATGGTAGATTTCATTCATCATTTCTTCGTCCACTGCTAAACGACCGGCAGTATCGACAATGACTACATTTTGTCCTTTTTGTTTGGCATAAGCAATGGCGTTCTGCGCTATCGAAACAGGATTCTTATTTTCAGATTCAGAGTAAACTTCCACACCGATTTGCTCACCTAATACTTTTAACTGGTCAACAGCAGCCGGACGATATACATCACAAGCAACTAACAATGGTGTTTTGTTGAGTTTTGTTTTTACGTGATTGGCTAACTTTCCGGAAAAGGTAGTCTTCCCGGAACCTTGTAAACCTGAAATTAAGATAACAGCAGGAGAACCTTTGATATTGATTTCGCTGGCAGTTCCACCCATTAACTGTGTCAACTCATCACTCACAATTTTTACCATTAATTGTCCGGGTGATACGGCAGTCAACACGTTTTGACCAAGAGCTTTGTCTTTAATAGTATCTGTAAACTCTTTGGCAATTTTATAGTTTACGTCAGCATCAACTAATGCACGACGAATATCTTTTACGGTAGCTGCAATATTTAATTCTGTCAGTTTTCCCTGACCTTTCAGATTCTTAAACGCACCTTCGAGTTTATCCTGTAAATTTTCAAACATGATTTTTAGTGATTAGTGATTAGTAAAGAGTAATTAGTTTTTTGATTGCTGAATGCTTTATGCTTTTTATTAATCCATTTATAATTTTACTGATTTCTTCAATTCTAATTTGTTAGTCAGCTAATGTTTCATTCGTTATAAAGTTTATATTTTTAGAAACAATGAGATGTGTTTCTAATTCATACAATGAACCTTTTGCTATTCTTAGATAATTAATAAAGTTTTGGTCACTATCTCGTCCCCAACCTTCGGCAATATTTGCCGGAATTGATGTGCAAGATCGTGAAATTTGGCTGACAAGACCAAATTTTTCTTCTTTTGGAAATTGTATTAAAGTTTTATAGATAATAGTTGTTAATTCAATTCCTTTTTGCCATGCAATTAAATCTTTATAACTATTAATCTTGCTCATTACTAATTACTTTTCACACATCACTAATAATATGTCAATCTCTGTACTTTTCCTAAATATTTAGCTAAACGAATCACCTGACGTGTATAACCATATTCGTTATCATACCAAACATAGAGAACGATAGATTTTTTGTTAGGTGATATTAGTGTTGCATGTGAATCTAAAATAGAGGCATGTGAATTACCTACACAGTCAGTAGAAACTAATTCCTGAGAAGTGGAATAGTCTATTTGTTCTACTAAATCACCAAAGGTAGCAGCGTTTCTGATGATACCATTGACTTCATCAATAGATGCAACTTCTTTGGATAAATTTAAATTTAGAATAGCAAGGGAAACATCGGGTGTTGGTACACGTACTGCATTGCCGGTAAACTTGCCGGCCATTGCGGGCATTACTTTTGTAATCGCACTCGCAGCACCTGTTTCTGTAATAACCATATTCAACGGCGCAGAACGTCCGCGTCTGTAGCTTTTGTGATAATTATCCAGTAAATTCTGATCATTCGTGTAAGAGTGAACCGTTTCGATATGACCGCTTTCAATGCCTAATTTCTCTCCAATAACTTTTATGATAGGCGAAATAGCATTCGTAGTACAGGAAGCAGCGGTAAATATCTGTCCGTTATCCGGGTTAAAATCAAGATGGTTTACTCCGTAAACGATATTTGGCAAACTTCCTTTTCCTGGGGCAGTTAGTAATACTTTTGAAATTCCTTTTGCTTTTAAATGTGTACTTAATTTCTCTTCATCTCTGAAAATACCCGAATTATCAATTAATAAGGCATCATTTATTCCATAAGCTGTGTAGTCGATATCTGCTGGATTGTCAGAAACAATCATGTGAATTTCATTGCCGTTGGCGATTAATGATTTTTTGGAGTAATCTTCTGTGATAACACCACGGAATTTCCCATGCACAGAATCTTTACGAAGCAATGAAGAGCGTTTCTTAATTTCTTCGTCTGTATTTTTCCCGCGTGTAACGATAGCCCGTAATCGCAATTGCTCGCCATTACCGTGTTGTTGAATCAGTTCGCGTGCAGCTAATCTTCCAATTCTTCCAAAGCCGAATAAAACCACGTCAATTGGTTTTATAACTCTTTTATCTTTACCGTAGTCTTTTAATTTTTCAGCAACAAATGCATCGTAATCACTTTTACCTTCTTCCAGCCATTCTTTTCCAAGTGTTGCTAAATCAATTCTCGTAGGAGCTATTTCTAATTTTGAAATAGCTTTTGCCAGTCCAACCAGTATTTCAATGGTTAATGGAAGATCTAAATATTTTTTGGTGTATTCTTTATTGTTCAATACTTCGGTGTAGCGAGCATCTACAATGTTTCTTCTTAAAATAACTAATTCTACATTTTTGTCTAACCAAAGTGTTCCTGCGATATTGATGAGTTCTAAGGCACTTTTTTCTTTAGAATTCCAGTTGCTCATTTTTAATTGTTGAATTTGTGAATTATAGAATTGTTGAATAAAGTTTGATGAACTATTGCTTAGTTTCCCAAGTAATTTTTTAATAATTTGCTTCTTGATGTAGCACGTAATTTGTTAATTGCTTTGTCTTTAATCTGACGAACGCGTTCACGTGTTAATCCGAATTTTTCACCTATATCTTCTAAGGACATCGGATGTTCCACACCGATTCCAAAATAATATTTTATAACGTCTTTCTGTCTGTCTGTTAATGTTGATAAAGAACGTTCAATTTCTTTTCTGAGGGATTCCAGATATTCTAATTGTAAATCTGTTCTTGGAGCAGAACTGTTTTCCAGTACATCCAGCAAAGAGTTTTCTTCACCTTCCTGAAAAGGTGCATCTACCGATACGTGACGTGCGGCAACGCTTAAAGTTGTTTCCACTTCTTCACGAGTAATTTCCAGCATTTCCGCTAATTCATCTGCTGATGGCTCACGCTCAAATTCCTGCTCTAAATTTGAAAACGCCTTGTTGATTTTATTCAATGAACCAACCTTGTTAAGCGGCAAACGAACAATTCGAGATTGTTCTGCCAATGCCTGTAAAATAGATTGACGTATCCACCACACGGCGTAAGAGATAAATTTAAAACCACGTGTTTCGTCAAAACGTTGTGCAGCCTTTATCAAACCTAAATTACCTTCATTGATTAAGTCACTTAACGTCAAACCTTGATTTTGGTATTGTTTTGCAACTGAAACTACGAAACGTAGATTGGCTTTTGTCAAACGCTCTAATGCTATCTGGTCGCCGGCTCTGATACGCTGTGCTAAATCTACTTCTTCTTCCGGTGTTAGGAGGTCAACTTTTCCGATTTCTTGTAAATATTTTTCTAAGGATTGGCTTTCACGGTTGGTAATGGATTTGGTAATCTTGAGCTGACGCATACTTTATATAGTTGGATTATTTTAAAAAGAGTGCAAAATTAATCATTTTTTAGTTGAATGTCAACCTAATATCTTGTTATCAAAATAAAAAAAGCTGCTGAAAATCAGCAGCCTGTATGTAGTAATATTAATTTAATATTAAGGCATAGTCCAAATTGCAGTTGTTTCACCATTTGTATTAAAATCCTCAGACATAATAAGTTTACTTCCTTTGTACAATTTTACCCAATCAATACTTCCATATCCTCTGAAAGCAACACCTATTCTTTTTAACCTTCCTACGGCTGTATTATTTCCTGTGTAAGTAATACTTTTAGTTAATACACCATTTTTGAATGTATTAGCAGTATTATTCTGAATATTAAAAGCCAGTTCAGCATAATTTGTTGGGTCAATTAATTGCTCCGTTATATTTTTAGAGGTTTGTGAGCCAACTGTAATAGTACAAAATAAAGGATCACTACCCTTCTGCCAAGAGGCCCCGGAAGATGAATCACTCAGAAAACCTAAGTCAATTTCAAATGCGGTTCCATCGCCACTAGGGTTTTTAACATTAGCCACTAATTTAATACTGTCAGTATTTAAATCTAAGTCTATTTCTGGTGGTACGGGTAACGTATATTCTGCAAACCACAATCTGCCATGTGGTAACGTTGCAGGGTAAGTGGCAACTCCATTCTTAATAAAAGTTGGTGCCGCATAAAATACATCATTTCCGGATGTTCCTTCAAAGTAATGCATCGTCCAAACTGTATTCGTAATATTTTCAGTTACTGGAGTAGGATCCGGACAGGTTGTTGTACATGAGTTGAAAGCAACAAATGCTACTATTAATATGCTAATAATTAAATGAGTCGTTTTTTTCATTGTTTTTGTATTTATTTATACGAAAATAGCTTATAATATTCAGAATACAAATAATATTTTTCTTTTTAAATTGCTAACTTAAATTTCCTAATTTCGTTCTCATATTTTAGATATGTTAAAACGCGTCGATAAAGTTGTTCTAGGTAGTTTCATTGTGCCATTAATTATCACTTTTGGACTTACTTCCTTTATTTTCATGATGCAGTTTCTTTGGAAGTATATTGATGATTTTGTCGGCAAGGGTCTGGAAACAAGCTTGTTGTTAAAGCTAGTAGGACTTTTTACCCTAACCATAGTTCCTATGGCATTACCACTAGCAATTTTATTGGCATCTACTATGGTAATTGGTACTTTAGGTGAAAATAATGAACTGACGGCCTATAAAACAGGTGGTCTGTCATTATTGCGAATTATGGGCAGTCTTATTGTTTTTACTGTCTTTCTAGCATTTGGGGCTTTTTATTTTTCCAATAACGTATTGCCTAAAGTGCATCTGAAGTTTTATTCATTATTGTTTGATATCAGAAAACAGAAGCCTGCACTGGATATAAAAGAAGGCGTCTTTTACAGAGGTATTTCAGGTTTTGCACTTAAAATACATCATAAAGACGCGGATAATAAAACGCTGTACGGGATTATGGTGTACGACCATTCCGGAGGAAAGGGCAATGATAATGTAGTGTTGGCAGACAAAGGGGATATTGCACTGAGTAATACAGGTGAGCATTTGATTCTGACTTTATATAATGGAAAACAATATCAGGATATCAAAAAAAGAACCGTTGCAGCCGGTGATCAAAAATCAGAACAAACTATTATGGAATTTAAACAATGGCGTAAAATCTTTGATTTGCGCGAGTTTAAGATGACACGTACAGACCAGAATTTATTTAAATCTCATTTTATCATGTTTAATGCCTCACAGCTAATGCATGAGGCAGATTCCTGCAGAAAGGATATTGAAAAAAGAATTGATGACACCAGAGTAAACAACGCTGTTTATTTTTCAGCATTAAAAAAAATACCGGATTCCGCCCTTGTAATAAAAAATGTTAAAGCACCGGCAAATGTAATTATAGACGATATTTTTAAACGAAACATTACTCAAAATTGTGTGTCAGTTGCGGCAAGTAATGTTCGTAGCCTTGTCAGTTATGAGCAAATGTCGCAGAGCGATTTGGATTACAAACAAACTAATTATGTGAATTACTATTGCGAATGGTATCGTAAATTCAGTTTATCATTCGCCTGTCTGGTATTGTTATTTGTTGGATGCTCTATGGGAGCCATTGTTCGAAAAGGTGGTTTTGGTATTCCCATTTTAATTGCAGTGTTGTATTTTGTTTTATTTCACGTGCTGAATGTTACAGGAGAAAAATTAGCAAAAGGTTTAGTAATCCCGCCGTTTGCCGGCATGTGGCTGGCTTCTATTGTATTAATGCCCGTTGCGTTGTTTTTAACGTATAAAGCGAATAATGATTCAGCTGTCTTTAGAAGGGAGTGGTATGGGAATTTGTTTGAAAAATTAAAAATGATATTTCAAAAAGCTCGCTTAAAAAGAGAAACCAATTGATTTATATTGTTTTTATACTTACTTTGTTGTTATTGGGTTATGCCTACATCTTTTATCCAATGCGTTTGCGAAAAAAAGCAAGAGGTAAATCTATTGCATTTCAGTCTTATACTTTGCAGAATGAATTACCTGAAGTAAATATTATAATTCCCGTTTGCAATGAAGAAAAAGTAATAGAAGAGAAGCTGAATAGTATTTTTGATACGACTTACCCGAAAGAAAAACTACATGTCTTTATTGGTTTGGATAATTGTACAGATGCTTCCCAACAAATTATAGAAACAAAATTTCCTTTGTCAAATATTCATTTGATAGAATTTGCTGAACGACAAGGGAAACCAACTATTCTGAATCAAATCATCCACAATAAAATTACAAATGATAAAAGCATCTTGATTCTTACAGATGCGAATGTCATCTTTACCCATGACACCATTTTTGAATTGGTAAAGTATTTTAAAGACGAACAAATCGGATTAGTCGATGCGAATATTCAACCTCAAAAAATAACCAACACCAATGAAAAAGATTACTGGAATTACGAAACCGAAATAAAGCAAAATGAAAGTTTGGTTTATGGAATCATTCCCGGTCCGTCAGGTGGTTGTTATGCCATCCGAAGAAATTTGTTTACCACTATTCCGACTAATTTTTTAGTAGATGATTTTTATATAGGCTTCCATATCATCACACAACAGTATAAAGCTATTTTAAATATAAATGCGATTTGTTATGAAGATGTGGTGACAAACTGGAAACAGGAGTTTTTCAGAAAGATTAGAATAGCAACAGGTAATTTCCAAAATTTGTGGAAGTTTAAAAAGTATGCAATCAATCCGTTTACAACACTTGGTTTTATATTTATTTCGCATAAAGTAATTCGCTGGAAAACACCGTTTTTATTGCTGATACTTTATTACATTTTACTGTTGGAGTTTACATTGTTTATCTTAATCGTAACCTTATTTTTACCAATTATTGATGCACTTTTGTTTACTTTTGGAGTAGAATTTAAACCTTTACGTCGGTTTCACTATTTTATAATTATGAATATCGCCGTATTTATCGGTTTTATTAATTTTTGTAAAGGAGTAAAAACAAATGTCTGGCAACCAACTACAAGAAACTGACAGCAAATTAGACACGATAGAATCTGCTATTGAAGCTGTACGCAACGGAAAAATCGTTATCGTAGTAGATGACGAAGACCGTGAAAATGAGGGTGATTTTATTACCGCCGCCCGCAACGCAACACCCGAAATTATAAACTTCATGGCGACTCACGGGCGCGGGTTGATTTGTGCACCACTTATAGAGGACAGATGTGTTGAATTGCAATTGGATCTGATGGTGAACTCAAATTCATCACATTATGAAACACCTTTTACGGTTTCCGTTGATTTAATCGGACATGGCTGCACAACGGGTATTTCTGCTTCAGACCGTGCAAAAACCGTACAGGCATTAATTGATAAAAACACCAAACCGGACGAACTTGGAAAACCGGGGCATATTTTCCCGTTAAAGGCAAAAAAAGAAGGAGTGTTGCGCCGAACCGGACATACAGAAGCCGCTATAGATTTAGCACGTTTGGCAGGATTTGAACCGGCTGGTTTATTGGTGGAAATTTTAAAAGAAGATGGTGAGTGTGCACGATTGAATGACCTATTCCCGATTGCGAAAAAGTTTGACATGCGCATTATATCTATCAAAGATTTGGTAGAATACCGATTGCAGCATGATAGATTAATAGAAAGACAGGTAGAAGTGAGAATGCCCACAAAATATGGCGAATTCAGGTTGATTGCCTATAAGCAATTATCTACGAATGAAGAACATTTTGCTTTGATAAAAGGTGAATGGGAAAATGATGAGCCTGTGTTGGTGCGCGTGCATTCATCCTGCATTACCGGTGATATTTTAGGTTCTCTGCGTTGTGATTGCGGCGATCAGTTGCACAATGCTATGAAGATGGTAGAAAAAGAAGGTAAAGGCGTTATACTGTATATGATGCAGGAAGGCAGAGGCATTGGCTTTTTAAATAAGCTGAAGGCTTATAAACTGCAGGAAGAAGGAATGGATACAGTAGATGCAAATCTGGCTTTAGGATTTAAAGCAGATCAACGTGATTTTGGCATTGGCGCACAAATTCTGCGTGATTTGAATGTGTCAAAAATGAAATTAATTACAAACAACCCCAAAAAGCGTGCTGCACTAAAAGGATATGGTTTGGAAATTGTGGAGAACATTCCTATACAAACAATACCCAATGAATTCAATCAAAAATACCTGGATACCAAAAGAGATAAGATGGGACACGAACTCACCAAAGAATCTAAATAGACAAAAAGCGTCGGCAGATACTAAGCCACACTGACGCTTTTTTATTTCTAAGATAACGATAACCGTATCCTGTATTTTCCGTCTATTGACCCTTTGTTGTTGATTAGCTTAAAGGAGATATGCGGATATTTTTTGGATGCTTTATTACTGAGTTCTGCAGATTCTATAATCTCTTTTCCATGATAGACATAATGAACCACTCCGGGTACGCATAAATATTCAAACAAATCGCTAAACCCATTCATTGCATCCGTTTTATTATCGTATTGTAATTCCCATGTGATATCACTTACCGTCTCAGACTCGTCTGCTGAAACCAATACAATAATAGAACCTTCCTGAAAACCAATGGAATTATCTGGGGATTGGTTGAAATCAAAGACATGGGTATAAATACCTACAGGACCATCCGGTGTAAAATAGGCAGTATAACCTTCCGGTTTGGTATATTTTAATTGTTTTTCCTGCAACAGTAAATCAATGAGTGCTGTAGAAGCATTTGAAACATCTTTTTTAAAAAATAGCTGTTCCACTTTTTTGTCGAACGTGTTGTTCTCGGTGCTTAATTCATTTTTTCCAAATAGGGTTACACATGAAATAAACAAAACAAGAATAAAGAGTATTCTTTTCATGGATTTGGGGTTTAGATGTTATTAAAAGGGTTTTACTATTTCAAATTTAATAAATAAAATGAAATAATGCCCGAAAATTTTCCACTACTCAGTTTAATCTTTTTTAGGAGTAAATATGATGCTGGTATCTTGTGGCGGAGCAAGGTCTAAAACTACCTTTTCAGGTTTTGGTTTTCTTTTAAATAAATCTTTAAAATTGTCAAAGTCTTTCTGGAACGAAATCGCCCCTCCGGTTTGTATTCTATCCTGATTAATGATGTTATAGTTTGCGGTTCGTGCATAGGTTTTTAAACGAATTCTGCCATCACTGGTAACCAAATATTCCAGTACGAAATCGCCTGCAATAGCTGCATTGTTGGCGGGTTGCCCTGTAACCGAATTAATATTGCTTGAACTGTTCCCAAAATTTACATTTCCTCCAATAGTCAAAATTAATTTGCCACCTAAGATTTCCTGTTTATAACTGAATCCAAAATTCCTTGATTCTTTAGATTCCAGATCGCTTAACAAAACATCTACGGAAGCACCTTTTATTAAACTGCCCAACCCTTGTGAAAGAATTTTGGAAATCTGATCTGAAATTAATTGTGTTACCGTATTGGAATAGCCGCTTACTTTCTGGTCGCTTGTACCGGTTGGAAAGAAGGAGTTAAATAACAATAAAAATCCTGCCTGATTATTGACTTCATTTTGATTAGAATTTATTTCCACGAGTTTCCTGTCGAGTGCATCCGGTACAACAGAAGTTGGCTGAATTTTAAATCCGATGGCAGTCTTATCTAAGGTTCCTGAAATTAAAAGATTTAAGTCGATAGGAAAGGTTCTGTTTCTGATTAATTTTCCATTTGCATCTGTTGAATCAAATAAATTTCGAACAGATGCTGATTTAATATTGTATAATGCATTTACAGCCAGTTCAGCTTTCAGCGGATCGCCGTTAAACACGATTTTACTGCCCGGTCCGATTTTAAATGTTTTATTCAAAATACCCTGAAAATTAAAATCGTATTTGCCTTCTGTTAAGTTGTAGGTTCCGTTTATGCTCAGTTCTCCTTTTTTGTCCATTGTGAAATTCAAATCACCTTCGCCTCGTCCGACTATTTTATCATTTGCTGCCTGATCGAGAATAATAGCTATTTCTGCATCATTCGTTGCGGTAATGTTCATGTTGATATTTAATCCGCTGATTTTTGACTTATAGTCAATTTTTTTGATGGTATCTTTCGGGTCAACAAATTTTATGAACGTATAGCCTTTATCTGATGCTTTATCAGAAACAGGCAAATTAAAAACTGTATTTTTCAATGTTTCCAGACGGTTTACATTAATCGTGAGGTCATTGAAATAACCATCAATATCTACATCTCCTTTTGCAAATACTTTTCCATAAAAATCCTGATTGTCATCAAAAGTGGTATTCATAAAATTATAGCCTGTCGGTGCACTCAAATTTGCTTTTTCCACTTTCCAGTCTTTGAAGCCTGTATGAAGTAATTTCCCGGTAAGTAATGCGGTGTTGCCAAAATTATCGAATAACGTGACATTGCCAAAATCAAATCCTCTTTGTGTAAGTTTTATTTCTTCATTAGCTAATTTAAAGGTAGTACCTAATAATCTTAATTTCAACTCAGCAGTATCAATCACCTGCGCAGTACCTGTTAATATTGGCTTTTTCAAATTACCGGAAATATTTACCTGTCCTTTTACAAATGCTCTCGGAACTAATAATTCTTTTTTCAAAACAGATTCAAGGAAACTCAGATTTACTTTTTCAATGTCTGCATTTACATCCAGTTTTTCTTTTCCTTTTGTCTGCATATCATAAATACCATCGAAAGAAAGTTGATAGTCTTTGTCCTCAATAGTTCCGCCGGCTTCCACCATTTTCTTTCCATTCCTTCCATAGATACCATCCAAACCAATGTATTTAACTTTATAATCCAGCACCTGTAAATTATTAATGGTGACATCCGCATTTGCCTGTAATTTGGTCAGCATATTTTTTAAGTTGACGGTGCCTGAAAGTGTTCCGTTTCTTATAATACCGGTAGAGTCTATTAATTGGCCTACATCTGTCAGATTTAAATTTTCGATATTTATTTTTGCATCGGATAAGGTATTCCGTCCGTTCTGAATATTGATCTTCTGCTCACCTTGTATTAAAGAAAAATTCTGAGCAAGGAAAATACTGTCTACGATAATCAGTTCATTTCCTTTCTGTACCTGCCAGATTTTCTTATTCAGTTTTAACTCTGAATCTATGATTTTAGCAATAATACTGTCACCTTTAAAATCCAGTATTGACAACATTCGAACAGAGTTATCAGAGGTGTCATTTGAGATACTCAAATTGGATAACAATTGTTCTAAAGAACTATTTAATCCTAATTTTATTTCTTTTATATCCGTTTTCTTTATTCTTAAATTTTCAACGTTTGCATTTAACAGCAAATCTGTGTTGTTTGTATTGCCATCCAGGTAAATATTATTAAATGCGATGTCATCATAATTGGCAGAATCCATTTTTGCATTTATTTCCAGTACATTCTGACTGGTATTGATAGTCGTATTTAAATCGAGTTCACTGATATATTGCAACTTCGGTACAAAAACTTTTATTAAACCAAAGTCAGATTTTAATTTTACAGTCGCATCAACTTGTTGAGGTTTGGCAAGTTTATAATCTTTTTCAGTTGGTTTTATTAATTGAGAATATTTACTTAAAAATACTTTCATTGACGGAACAATAGAAAGCGGATCAAAATTACCGTTTAAATTGGCATTAAACTGATCTGATGTAATGGTATAGTCTTTGATAACACCATCATTTTTTAAATTGATGTCTACATCTGACAATACCAACATATCTTTGGTGTTTTGTAAAATGATATTACTGAATTTTCCGGTGCCTGTAAAGTTATCTATTTTATCACCGCTTCCATGAACTTCTCCGTCTAATGAAATCATCATGGTGTCTTTGGTGAAATTCAACTTATGTAAGTCGGCATTTTTTATACTCGTGACAAAATCAAACTTTGGCACTTTGTCATTAAAATCAGCAGAACCATTAAAATCCACCAGAAAACAATCATCATCAAAAAAAGCCTTTCCTTTAAATTTCTTTTTTTCAATCAACCCATCTACTTTAATTTTATCAAAGACAAATCCATTGAAATAAAAATTCCGAAGAGTACCGGTTAATTTTGTGTTTAAATCTTTTGTACTAAAACCATTTCCATCTGCATTAATATCTAAATCAACGGTTCCAAGTAATTTTTTATTTCCGGTGAGTTCTGCCAAATTCAAACCGTTGGCAATTACCTTACCTGAATAGTTTGGTGCTTTGCCTTTAGGAAAACTCATACGCAAGTCCGTAATCACTTCTCCTAAATGATCTGTTTTTAGTGTGCCTTTTGCTACAAAATCATTTATAAATCCGAAATAGGTTCCTTTAAATACCATATTTCCTGCATTATCTAATTGAGCGGGAATTTTTACATAATTGAGAATTTGCTTTAAATCTGCAGGATTTGTTTTCAACTGATTTACCTTTAAATCAAATAAAGTTTGATTTACATGCGGCAGACCTTTTATATTTCCGCTAACATCAATGATTGTATTTTTTCCTGCGGTGATATATAAACTTTCCGCTCTTAGGTTAGATAATTTTCCTTTGATAAACCCTCGCATATAAACATGCTCAGGAATAAACTTTTGAACTGTGGGTGCAAATACAGCCACATCTTTTGATTTTACAAAAACCTCTTTAATATCGGCTTTCATAATAACTTTATTTTCAAAATCACTGAACGAACGCCATTCGTCGGTAAATTGAATGGATAAATTTCCTTTCACAATTGAACTGTTGTATTCTATATCCGCATCATCCAAATATATCCCGCCATTATCCAGTAATGCATTCGCCTGTAGTTTTTTTATGTTCAGATTGTTATCACATATTCCTGTAAGATTTTTAATTCCTACATGCATGCCAGTAGAGTCCCATCGATAATTTTTTATGTTAATGTCGACATCATGAATATTCATCTGACTGATAAGAAAGGTTCCTGCTTTTTGATTCTTCTTTTTAAAATCCATTGCATGATTTGCATTCTTTAATGTCAGTTCATCCACCGTAATATTTAGCTTCTTGCCTAAACCTTGCACATTAAATCCTTTGCTTGGCGGCTTGTTGGGGTCTTTGATTTTATCGATTTCATTATAATCCGTGAGTTTGTAAAACGGATCGACTAATTCCAGCTTCCTCACATCAATCTTCATCGGTGTTATATTAAATTCTCGAACATCTGCATATACTTTCGTAAATCGTATGTCCATCCGTTTATCTGTATGCGGATCGTCTAAGACTAGATTGGAGTTGGTGAGCAATATTTTATTTACGCGCAAAACAATTGGTTTGCTTGCTTTCTTTTCTTTTGGTTTTGTGTCTTTGGAAGCAAACTGTTCCAATAAAAAATGAAAATTATAAAAACTGTCATTTTTAGCCCGGTAACCGTTAAACTTCACACCATCCAGCGCTACGTTATCAATATATATTTTCTTTTCCTGAATGCTGCTGATTTGATCAAGCAGTGTTTTACCCAACATCAAATCAACATCCAGCTTTTTAGCAAATAAAAGTGTGTCTGTTTTGCTTTTTTGAGTAGATAAATAAACATTGTAAATTTCAAGTGTTCTGATAAAATCAATACTAACAGAATCTACTTTAACTTCACTGCCTAATTGTTTTGACAAATATTCACTTACTTTGTGTACTAAAAAGGTCTGAACTTTAGGTTGCTGAATCAGATAAAATGCAGAAATAAATAAAATAAACAGTAATAGCAGAATAACTAAAACCGTTCTGAGTGTATATTTGAAGAATTTTTTCAATGGAAAATCTAAAAGTTGCTAAATTACAAGAATTTACCCAAAAATTATGCCTGAAATAGTCATATTAGCTATTGAATCTTCGTGTGATGATACCTCCGTTGCTGTTTGTATCAATGGTAATGTATTATCAAACATAACAGCTAATCAAAAAGTACATGAGCAATATGGCGGCGTTGTACCCGAACTGGCAAGCAGAGAGCACACTAAAAATATAATACCGGTGGTGGATGCTGCCATTAAAAATGCAGGAATTACTAAAAATGAAATCACTGCGGTTGCTTTTACTCGAGGGCCGGGTTTGATGGGTTCGCTTTTAGTAGGAGGTATTTTTGCCAAATCATTTGCGCAGGCATTAGATGTTCCGCTTATTGAGGTGAATCACATGCAGGCACATGTACTTGCACATTTTATTGATGAACCCAAACCATCGTTTCCGTTTCTGTGTTTGACTGTTTCAGGTGGGCACACCCAAATTGTGCTGGTGAGAGATTATTTGGATATGGAAGTAATCGGTACTACTATAGACGATGCAGCAGGAGAGGCATTTGATAAAACTGCAAAAATTTTAAATCTTCCATATCCGGGCGGCCCGTTGATTGATAAATACGGACAGCAGGGAAATCCCTTTGCCTACAAATTTTCTGAACCAAATATTGATAAACTCGATTTCTCATTTAGTGGACTAAAGACGAATATTCTTTATTTTATTCAAAAAGAAGTGAAATCAAATCCTGACTTTGTACATGATAATCTGAATGATATTTGTGCGTCTGTTCAGCATACAATCATTTCCATTCTAATGAAAAAAATCAAAAAGGCAGCAGATAAAACCGGAATTCGTGAGATTGCTATTGCAGGTGGTGTGAGTGCAAACTCTGAATTGAGAAAACAACTGAAAGTGGATGGTGAAAAGTTCAAGTGGAATACATATATACCTGATTTTCAGTATTGTACAGATAATGCTGGAATGATTGCTATTACTGCTTATTATAAATTTCTGAGAGGTGAATTTTGTTCTCTTGATATTCCAATCCTTGCCCGAATGAACTTTTAAACATTTTTCTGTAAACTGTATTATACTATTAAATAAAAATAGTATTTTTACCAAACGTTTGTTTGATTAAAAGATAATTCAGTATGAAAAATTTTACACTAACCATTTTATTATTTCTGATCTCAGTGCTGGCATTTTCTCAATATAATGTTGGTTACAAAGTAGTTACTATAACAGATGCATCGCGTTTCAGAAACATTATAACGAATGTTTACTATCCTGCAACAGCAGCCGGCACGGATGCACCAATTGTTGATGATGGTACAAAATTTCCGGTTATTGCATTTGGACATGGTTTTGTAATGTCATCCTTAGCTTATCAGTGGTTGGCGCAAGCATTGGCATCTGCCGGTTATGTGGTTGGATTTCCCGCTACGGAAGAAGGAATTCCCAATCATGCAACCTTTGGAAAAGACGAATTATTTGTTGCGCGAGCATTGAAAAACTATGGAGACTCTTCCTCCTCTTTTTTATATCAGAAAACAAATGGATATAATGCAGTTGGGGGACATTCCATGGGTGGTGGTGCTTCTTTTTTAGCGATGAACGGTGTTTCGGATGTTACTACTTTCTTTAATTTTTCCGGTGCAGAAACATTTGCGCTGTATGGTGTGGTGGCTACAGAAGCGGCAAAAACATGCACCCGTCCTGCTTTGGTGTTTACCGGTTCAAAAGATTGTGTAGCGCCGCCCGTGGGAAACAGCCAAACCATGTATCAGAATCTGGCATCCGAATATAAATTCTTTGCGAATATAAAAGACGGTTCTCATTGCCAGTTTGCTGATGCCAATAAAACGCCTTGTGAATTGGGTGAAACATTAGCATGTTTGGGCACTACATACATTTCAAGAATTGATCAGCAGAATAAAGTATTATTACTACTAAAACCATGGCTGGATTTCTGGTTAAAAAGAGATTGTAATGCTATCACTACTTTTTATAACAATGCAGCGACAAATTTGTCGGCGATAGACACTATGCAGTCAAAAATAATTAACTGTGGTGCCTTGAGTACGCTTTCAGGTATTAAACAAAATAAGGTATTAAAGGCTGAAATTTTTCCAAATCCCTCAACAGGTTTGTTTACATTGACGATTAATGAAAATTACACGAACGCCACATTGACTGTTTATGATGTAAGCGGTAAACTTGTAGATTCAAAAATATTCAGGAACAATAATACGATTGCTTTGGATTATTCGGCTCTGGCAAAAGGGGTGTACCAATTGCAATTCAATACTGAAAAAGGAAATTATTTTTCTAAGATTATAATTCAGTAAGAAACTTGTGTATCCATAATTAGCTTTATCTTGCGCCAAATTTTTCTTCATGGAGCGAGTCAAAATACATTTACCCGAAAAGTTTTTATATAGCTGTCAATTTAAAATCGAACAAGAAGATATTAATGAAGCCAATCATATGGGCAATGAACGTATTTTGGTACATGCCAATGTTATTCGTTCTAAAATGTTCGACCATCTTGATTTAAAATTGAATGACGATGTAAACGGACATGGTACTATCGTAGCCAATCATTCCATACATTATAAAAGTGAAGGCTTTTTAGGAGATGATATAACTTGTAATACAGGTGTAAGCACAATTACCGAATGCAGTTTCGATTTGATTTTTCAGTTTTTAAAAAATAATGGACAACCGTTAGCGTTACTACGAACAGGTTGTGTTTATTATGAATATGAACTAAGAAAGATCCGACATTTGCCGGAAAGTTTTGTGCAAGCATTTAGTATTTAGACATTATTTTCCCTAAAATCCCCACATCAAAGGCTCAATAATTTCTAAGCAATGACCATCAGGATCGCGAAAATAGAAAGATTTCTTACCGGTTTCCCAGGTAATCTCATCTTCTATCTCTATATTATTTTCTTTTATCAGCAATTTCCATCGTTCATAATCTTCAGCACTGCATTCGAAGGCAAAATGCTGAATACCATGTGCAGCATGCGGTGGAGGTGAAGATTGATTTTGCGTCTTATCGGTATCAAAACATAATAGTAAATCTGCACCAACCCGAAAAAATACGAATCTATCTTTATCTTCAGCAATAATTTCTAACCCTAAAATATGGTGGTAAAAATGTTTCGTTCGTTCAATATCAGTAATGTTTATTGCTGTTTCTTTTATATTTTGTAAGATTGGTTTCATCGTTTTAGATTTTTTCACCGTTATCATTCAACATTCCAATTGTCACTTTAAGATAATATTATTTCTAAACAATTTGATATATTTCAAAACAACCAAGTTGCTCTTTCTCTTATCTTTAGATAATTATTATAAATAGAAAGTATGCCATTCTCCGCTCGTAACCGCGCTCGTTATATTGAACAATTACAATCCGAATCCTATGATTTATTAGTGATTGGTGGCGGTATTACTGGAGCAGGCATTGCATTAGATGCAATCACCAGAGGATTAAAAGTTTGTTTGATTGAAAAATCAGATTTCGCTTCCGGTACGAGCTCACGTTCCACTAAATTAATTCACGGCGGATTACGTTACTTAAAACAACTGGAATTTGGCATCGTACGTGAAGTAGGACAGGAGCGTGCCATTCTATATAAAAATGCACCTCACATTGTGATACCGGAACGTATGCTGTTGCCCATAGTGGAAGGTGGTTCTCTTGGTAAATATTCTACCTCATTAGGTTTGTATGTATATGACCGTTTAGCCGGTGTGGAAAAAGAAGAACGCAGGAATATGTTGTCGAAAGAAGAAACACTGGAGACAGAACCGCTATTAAATGCTGCCATCTTGAAAGGCGGAGGTATGTATGTAGAGTACAGAAGTGATGATGCGCGTTTGTGTATTGAAGTATTGAAAACTGCCGTAGAAAAAGGAGCACTCTGTGTAAATTATGTAGAATTTTCTTCTTTTAAACTGAATGAAAATAATATTATTAACGGTGCAGTTTGTAAAGATCTATTTACCGGAAATGAATTTAAAATAAACGCTAAAAAAATCATCAACGCATGTGGTCCATGGGTAGATGATTTGCGCAAGAAAGATAATTCCCTGAAGAAAAAAAGATTACATCTTACAAAAGGGATACACATCGTTATAAAAAAAGAAAGATTACCGATTAAACAGGCTGTCTATTTTGATGTGCAGGATGGCCGAATGATTTTTGCCATACCACGCGGAAATAAAGTGTATATCGGCACTACGGATACGACTTATTCCGGTGATACTAACTTTCCGTTTGCCACCACTGAAGATGTAGCATATACGTTGAATGCTGCCAACTATATGTTTCCAACGGCTGATTTAAAAGCAGCAGATGTGGAATCAACGTGGGCAGGTTTGCGTCCATTGATACATGAAGATGGAAAATCACCATCTGACTTATCACGCAAAGATGAAATCTTTATTTCTGATTCTAATTTGATTTCTATTGCCGGCGGCAAACTTACCGGCTTTCGTAAAATGGCAGAGCGCAGTGTGAATGTAGTTTGTAAGCAATTGAAACTGGAAGAAGGCAGGGAATTTCCGAAATGCAGTACAGAATTTATAAAATTGAGCGGAGGTAACCTCGATAAATATCCGATAGATTATGCCCGCGATTTGCAAGAAGATTTCAAGCAATATTATTTAGATGATGTATTGGATTTGGTGTTGAAATATGGAAGCAATACACAATACATTCTGGCGTCAGCTCAAACAAATTTTAAAGATAATTTATTACTTGCAGAAGCTGAATATTGCTTGGAAAACGAATTAACCAACAATACTTCTGATTTTATTATACGAAGAACGGGCAGGCTTTATTTTGAAAGACCTGAACTCAATGGTTGTTTGGATGAGTTAGATGCTTATTTTAATCAACAACTCAATTATTCTGCAGAACTATCCACACAAAACCTCAAAGACTTTGAGAAAGAATATAAAGGGGTGGTTTTGTTCAGAAAGTAAAATACTTG
>DAORIK010000013.1:0-4141 GCA_035438465.1 Chitinophagales bacterium
AAAACACACAATTCATCTCCATAAAACCACACACAAAACAAACTGCCTTAACAAGCAATCAAAAAGTTTGAACTACTTTTACAACGTATCCAGATTTTGTATAAAGACTTCTTATTTGGTTCCCGATGCACGACACATCGGGTTTTTTTGTCATTGCGAGTGCAGCGAGAAATCTTTTTCGTACTTTCACAGTGTTAAAATCAAAAGATGAAAAAGCTATTCAGAATTCTCGCATTCATTGCTGTTGTTTTATTCATTACATTCTTTGCCTTGCAGAAAAAATCAATTCCATTAGAAGAACTGAAACAAAAATATACCAATGCTTCTTCAAAGTTTTTAGAAATGGATGGCATGCAGGTGCATTACAGAATTGAAGGCGAGGGCAACCCAGTAGTTTTAATTCCGGGAACAGGAGCGGTGTTGCAAACCTGGGATGGTTGGACGGATTCGCTGGTAAAAAATAATTACAAAGTAATCCGGTTGGATATGCCTGCTTTTGGTTTGACAGGACCGCGTAAAGACAATGATTATTCCATAAAAATGTATGTTGATTTTTTAGATCGTTTTTTACATCAGATTGGCATCGATACTTTTGCACTGGGAGGTAATTCACTCGGCGGACAAATTGCATGGTGTTATGCAATAGCTCATCCGGATAAAGTCAAACAATTAATATTAGTGGATCCGGGCGGATTTTATTCCAAAGAAAAAGGCAATGGTGCCATTATTTTTAAACTCGCAAAAATAAAATGGCTGGCAGATCTGATGAGTAAGATGGATACAAAAATAATCGTTAATCAAACCTTGAAAGATGTGTATGAAGACGATGCTAAAATTACAGATGCTCAAAAACAATTGTATTACGATATGTCGATGCGTGAAGGAAATCGGGAAAGTTTTTCGGCAAGAGTACAACAAATTGGTAAAGACACGCCTCCTGATGTTACCACCATTAGTTGTCCGACACTTATTCAATGGGGCAAAGAAGATAAACTGTTGGATATTTCTTTAGTAGAGCATTATAAGAAGATACCAAACAATAAAGTCGTTGTTTATGACAATTGCGGACATTCGCCGCAAGAAGAAATTCCGGCAATATCTGTTAAAGATGTGCTCGATTTCTTGAAAAATAACTAGTTTGGTATGGTTATTGCCCTATCTAATCAAATAAATATTTTTATGAAGAAAATTATCCTGTTATTTCTATTGGTGAGCCTGATTACTGCGGCTGTATCTACCGTATTTGCACAAGGCGGCACAACTCCTTATACGGTCAGTAATTTAACTCCTGATTTGAATACCATTATGGAGAATGTTAAAAAGGAGTGTTCTTTAAATCCTGAGCAATACAGCAAATTTAAAAATGATTATGTTTTGTTTTTAAATGAGCGTGCAAAGCCAAACTCCAAAACACAGGTATTGCTGTTTCTGTTAGGAACAAAAGTAAAACCTTATTTAAACGCAGACCAGTTTTCCAAAATCAGTAAAATGATACAGGAAGGAAGGCTCACACCAAAAACGAATACAGCACCCGCTACTGAAAAGGTAAAAGAAAATGTAAAGGTTGCCACAGTTACGCCTGTATCATTACCAGCCTCAAAATCAAATGTAGCGGAGTTGTTTAAGCAATTACAATCTTATATGCAAATGGCTCCGGATAAAGCGAGCCAAACGCTTTCAGTTTTAAATGACTATGATGCTCAAATAACAAAAATCAGTACAGAAAATGAAGGCAATCCCGATAAAATTAAACAATTAAGAGATGCATTGAACGGACAATATGCACCCAAATTAAAGATGCACATGACAGATGCACAGTTAGGTACTTTATTGCTTGCCATCAGTATACAAGATAATATTCTGACAGGGAAAAATTTATCCGCAGATCAGAAAGTATTTTTAGATAATATCCGTAACAAGTATTTACTTAATGATGTACAAACTATGTCTGTAATCTTAGTTATGGTGCAGATAAAAATCAGAGGTGATGCAATAGCATTATTACAAAAGTCAAATCCGCAACAAGCAGGTCAGGAATTTTTAAAATTACTACAGGACGTGGATAGCCAGCTGAAAACAACCCTGACTGAAGATCAACATGCAAAAGTAAAATCTGATATTGAGAAATTAATGAAAGGAGAAAAATTATAGTCTTAAACCCAGATTAAACTGATTAATAGATTCATTTGATTTTCATCGAAGATGAAACTTTGTTTCATTTCTTCTTTCTTTATTTGATATTTTCCCCCAATGCTATGCTTGTTAAAAGAGTATAAGCGATGTGTCTATGTGGTTAAATTTTTAATTATTTCAACAACTTTTTTAGCAGAACTATTCCAGTCGAAATTTTGTACTTGAAGTTGGCCTTTTATAATTAAATCATCACGTAAGGATTTATCTTCAATTAGTAAATTCATTGCATTTGCAATTTCATCAATGTTATTCGGATGCACAAAAATGGCAGCATTTCCTGCTATCTCAGGCATAGAAGATGTAGTTGAAGTAATAACAGGAACACCTAAGCTCATCGCTTCTACAATGGGAATTCCGAACCCTTCAAAGAAACTTGGATACACTAATGCAAATGCATTTTGCATTAACTGCAATACTTCTTTGCGGTCAACATTTGATAACCAAAGAACACTGTCTTTAAATTTCATTTGATTTAAAAATTGCTCTAACTCCTCATTCATCCAAGCTTTTCTGCCAATAATAAGAAGCATATAATTTGTAGAAGAATTTGTTTTAAATAACTCAAACGCCTTTAATAATCCCAATACATTTTTTCGGGGATGTACTGCACCAATGAAGATGAAGTATTCAGTATTTTGTTGGCAGTAAGCAGTTAAAATTTCTTTTTCTTCTTGGTTCTTGGTTCTTGGCTCTTGGCTCTCTAAATCAAATCCGTTATAAACAACTTCAATTTTCCTTTCATTAATTTTATATGTTGAAATAATATCTTCTTTAGTGAATTCAGAAACGGCTAAAATTTTTGTTGCTTTTTCGCAAAATTTTGGTGTGAAATATTGATAGTATTTGCGAACCAGAAACGGCACATGTTTTGGATAATGTTCAAAACCTAAATCATGAATGGTAATAATTTGCGGCACATCGGCATTCAAACTTGCATACCCATCCGGCGAGATAAATAAATCGATTTTGTAATCTTTTAAAAATTTTGGAACAGATTTTTCAAACCACCAGTACCATAGAAACGGATGTCGCGCGGGTGGAGAGATAACAATTGGGGTAACATTTTTTGCAAAAATAAATGTTGAAGAAAAAGGTCTGTCAAACAAAAAATAAAATTCATGCTCCGGCATAAGTGTAACAACACGCTTAAAAATCTCCTGCGTATAAATACCAATTCCTTCCAGTTTGTCTTTTAGTAAAAAGCGTGTATTGACGGCAATCTTCATATAAATTTGTTCTTTAATTCACTTATAAACACCGCCAGGCACTTATAAACACTTATTCACACCTGTCGAAAGATAAGATTTTCAGAGCATTTTATATTAGATTGAATTACTTAACTTTGAAAAAAAATACACAGTATGAGATTTGTAGTTTCTTCAGCACAATTATTGAAAAATTTGCAAAAAATAAGCGGCGTAATCAGCACGAATACCGTGTTGCCTATTTTGGAAGATTTTTTATTCGATATAGAAAAAAATAATTTAACCATTACAGCTACGGATTTAGATACAACTATGTCCGTTTCTATGGATATAGAATCTAAGGAAAAATTTAAAGTGGCCATTCCTGCAAGAATTTTATTAGACAGTTTAAAAGCACTGCCGGAGCAGCCTATAACAATAGCTGTGGATGAAAGTACCAACGGAATTGAAATTACAACAGACAACGGTAAATATAAGCTAAGCGGAGAAAACAGTGCAGATTTTCCGAAAGAACCAACAGCAGATGGAGTAGCGGAAGTAAAATTAGCTTCTTCTGTTTTAAATAAAGGGGTATCTAAAACATTATTTGCAGTAAGTAATGATGAATTGCGACCTGCTATGACAGGTGTATTTTTTCAGTTAGATGATAACGGAATTACATTTGTAGCCACTGATGCACATAAACTGGTTAAATTTAACCGCAGTGATGTTAAAGGCGGAAATGCATCATTTATTGTTCCGAA
>DAORIK010000013.1:4241-40576 GCA_035438465.1 Chitinophagales bacterium
TTTATATTCCACTTTTTTTCATTTTAGGATACCATCTCACTTTTTCAAATTCCTGAATTTGGTCATCAATAATTTTTATGCCTTCGTTTTCTAATAATTCCTGCATCATGGTAGCTGAGCCAAAATGATGTTTGCCGGTAAGTAATCCATTTCTGTTTACCACACGATGTGCCGGCACAAATGGTGAAATAGAATGCGCATTATTCATAGCATACCCTACAGTACGTGCAGAGCCTTTTGTGCCAATATATGCTGCAATATCACCATAGGTACACACTCTTCCTTTTGGAATTTTGCGCACAATAGCATAAACTTTTGAATAAAAATCATTCATTTGTAAAATAATTTAAACACTAAACTATCAATAAACATTGGCATTCTCAAATGTTTTGAATAGTATAAATAAATTATTTTGTAAAAAAAATGAAAAAAGCCTTGACAAATCCAAAAAAGCATTCTAATTTTGAACCAACATAAAAACCCAGCCATGTTAACACCCTTAAAACACATGGCGCGTGTACTGATTTTTTTATCAATTTCAATTGTACAAGCGCAGACTTTAACCAACAATAGTAGTATTTTATGCTATGTTAGTGCAGATAATGCAACGCATGAAGTAAATGCTCAGCTTATCCAGTCAAAAGCACACACCATCACTTGCAGCTATAGTGATGCTAATCCATCTATTCCAAAATTTATACAATTTAATTGTTCAGGAGAAGCATCGTTATTAACTGTGAAAGTATACATAACTGACGGCAGTCATACACAAATTCTCAATCGAGACATACAAATAAATGGACGAAGTACTACTTATGAAATGCCTGTACTTGCGTATGTTTCTCAAGAAATAATTCAAACGGGCAAAGCAAAGATAAGCTCTATAGAGTTTTCTAATAACATGAACACCAATGTAATGTTAGATAGAATTAACTTTTCAAAAAGCTCCTCAAACTACGAAGTAAAACTAAATCAAGTATTTACAGTAGATATGCAAAATTTACAAAAGAATTACCTGATAAAATTAAATGCTCCTAAAGAAGTAAGTATCAATTTATACAAAATGAGCGGTGAATTTTCAAAGAAGATTGTAAAAAGTTTACTGCCGGGATAAAATTTCATTCAGTTTGATGAACTCCAGATTGCTGAAGGAAAATATGTAATTGCCATAACAGAAAATGATTCTAAGAAAGCGCCCAATAGCAAATTAAGCGTAATGTATTAGTAAGTAAAGTCAATGATAAAATAAAAGTAGTCCAGTTGGGGGACAAGACCTTATTCCAAGCCGTAAAAAGTGAGGAGTAAGGTCTATCTTTTTTTAAGCACCTGACGTTTTTTCTGCTGTTGGCTGAACATTTATTTCCGGATATTCTTCTTTGAAAAACTTCTTTTGAAAAATTAAAATAATGAAAACTCCAATCGTTATACAGGCATCTGCCACATTAAATATAAACTGAAAAAACTCAAAAAACTTCCCGCCAAAAAACGGAATCCAGTTAGGTAAAATACCTCTGTAAATCGGGAAGTAAAACATATCCACCACTCTTCCATGAAACCAGCTGGCGTATCCTTGTGCCGGAAATAAAGTAGCAATTTGTCCTTCACTGCCTGAAAAAATTTGACCGTAAAAAATACTATCTACTATATTACCCATTGCACCGGTCAGAATTAAAGCCAGTGCAAATACAAAACCCTTAGAAGCGTTCTTATTTTTTATCTGCTGAGATAAATAATAAGATATGAATAGCACGGCAACAATGCGAAAGAAGGTCAACAAAAATTTTCCGATTCCTGCACCAAAACTCATTCCAAAAGCCATTCCTTCATTTTCTACAAAATGAATCCTTGCCCAGTTGCCTATATATGAAAACTCGTCGCCGCTTTTCATAGTTAGCTTTACCCAAAACTTTGATACCTGATCTATTATCAGGGATAAAACAACCGTAGTAATTGCTATTGCTTTTTTACTCATAAAGTATAGGATAGTTAAAAAGATTTCCACGCGCCTGCTGTCGGGCAGGCTTTTGTGGTAATAACCATCTTTGTCTTATTTTTTCTCTAATTTTTTACCTTCTACACTTAAGGTGGCATGAGGAACTACTAATAATCTTTCTTTTGGTATCAATTTACCGGTTTCGCGACAAATGCCATAGGATTTATTTTCGATGCGCACTAAGGCACTTTCCAGATGCGAAATTAATTTTTGCATGCGCACTACAATTTGGTTCATGTTTTCTCTTTCAGAGGTTGATGAGCCATCGTCAATACTAGCAAATTCAGTTTGTGATTCTGATGTATTTTTTATTTGCTCGGAATAAAAGTCTATTTCTTCCTTTGCTTTTGCAATTTTCTTTAAGATTACACTTTTAAATAAGGCTAAATCAGCATCATTGTAGCGTACGACCGAAGTTTCCATTGCAGGCTTAGTTTCATGAAAATGTCTATGAACCGGAGTTTGCGTTACTTTTTCAGCAACCGCTTTTTTCTCAGGTTTTGCTGCCGGTTTAGGTGCAACTTTTTTTACTTCAGGCTTTGGAGCTGCCTTTTTTATAGCCGGTTTTGGAGCTGGTTTTGCTTTTACCACAGGTTTTTTTGCTACTGCTTTCTTTACAGGTTTTGGTGTTGCCTTTGGTTTCGCTGCTACTTTTTTGGTAACAGGTTTTACTACTTTTTTAGGAGCAGGTTTTGCTTTTGCCACAGGTTTCTTTGCGACAGTTTTTTTAGCGGCTACTTTCTTCGCAGGTTTTGCTGTAACTTTTGGTTTTGACTTTACTGCTACTTTTTTGGCAACCGGTTTTGCTGCTTTTTTAGGAGCAGGCTTTGCTTTCGCTGCTGCTTTTTTTACAGGTTTTGCTGCCACTTTTTTAGCAGGAACTTTCTTAACTGCGGGTTTCGTTTTCTTGGTCACTTTTGCCATCTTCTACACTTTTTGAATGAATAATTTTAATACCTCTCCGTTTATATCAATATCTTTTGCGTTGGATATATCATCACTAAACAAAATATCTTTTGCTAAAGTTTCGTTGCAAATATATTCTTTATAACTATTTAAAACGCCATTGAGAACCAACTGATTTTGCACATGCAAGATGATTTTGTCAGTAACTTCAAAATTAGATTCTTTGCGCTCTGTTTGTATTTTATTGACAATTTCTCTGGCATAACCTTCCTGCTTCAACGATTCTGAAATATGAATATCCAGTGCTACTGTAATACCATTATTACTCGCTACCAGCCAGCCTTGTATATCATCAGAAATAATTTCTACTTCTTCCAGTAAAATATTAAATACTTCATTGCCTAAAGAGATATTTAAATTCCCCTGTTGCTCTAATTGCTGAATTTCCGGATTTGATAAATTTTGGATGACATCAGTCGCTAATTTCATACTGCCGCCTAATTTCTTACCCAGCAATTTAAAATTAGGTTTTACTTTTTTTGAAATAATGCCGGATGTATCACTGATGTATTCTATCTCTTTTACGTTTACCTCGGCTAAAATCAACTCTTTAACTCTATCTACCTGTGAAATAAAATCTTTGTCAATAGCCGGAATTAATATTTTCTGCAATGGCTGACGCACTTTTATTTTTGTCTTTTTTCTTAATGACAATACTAAAGAAGATATTTCCTGCGCCCATTCCATACGTTGCTCCAGTTTCTTATCAATTAAATCAGCATCCGATTTTATTAAGTCAGAAATGTGAATGGATGAATTAACGGACAATAAGGATTGCCACAACCAGTCTGTAAAGAAAGGGGCAATCGGACTCATCAGTTGTACTACAACCTGTAAGCATTCATGCAGCGTTTCAAATGCCGCTTTTTTATCTTGCGATAATTCGTTTCCCCAGAATCTTCGCCTGCACAAACGTACATACCAGTTGGATAAATGTTCAATTACAAAATCTTCTATTGCACGTGCCGCTCGTGTCGGTTCATAATCTTCATAAGATTCCGTAACCTCTGCGATTAAGGAATGTAATTTTGAAATCACCCAACGGTCTATTTCGGCACGCTCGTCTAATGGCGTTACATTGTTTTTATTTATTACAAAACCATCAATGTTAGCATAGATAGCAAAGAAATTATAAGTGTTGTATAAAGTACCGAAAAGTTTTCTTCCTGTTTCAGCAAGCCCTTCCTCATCAAATTTTAGATTATCCCAAGGCTGTGAATTGGAAATCATGTACCAGCGTGTAACGTCAGCACCATATTTGTTTATGGTGGCAAACGGGTCAACTGCATTGCCTTTGGATTTTGACATTTTATTGCCGTTTTTATCCAAAACGAGACCATTCGATACCACATTTTTATAAGCGACACCATCAAATAACATAACGGCAATTGCATGTAATGTATAAAACCAACCACGTGTCTGATCCACGCCTTCTGCTATGAAATCAGCAGGAAAAGATTGTTTGAATGTTTCCTTATTTTCAAAAGGGAAATGCCATTGAGCATAAGGCATTGCACCGGAGTCAAACCAAACATCAATTAAGTCGCTTTCACGCTTCATTGGTTTCCCGGATGCAGAAACCAAAATAATATCATCCACAAAAGGTTTGTGTAAGTCAAATTCTTTGTTAAAAATTTCATTGGAAAGAAAGCCTGCATCTACAGATTTTTTCATTTCACTTTTTAGTTCTTCTACAGAGCCAATGCAAATTTCTTCTGTTTTATCTTCTGAACGCCAAATGTTTAAAGGCGTTCCCCAATATCTGCTGCGCGATAAATTCCAGTCGATTAAATTCTCCAACCACATACCAAATCTGCCGCTGCCTGTACTTTCCGGTTTCCAGTTGATGGTTCTGTTTAATTCCATCATACGTTCTTTTACTGCAGTTACCCGTATAAACCACGAATCTAACGGATAATAAATAACAGGTTTATCTGTGCGCCAGCAATGCGGATAGGAGTGCTCGTATTTTTCTACTTTAAACGCTTTATTTTCTTTTTTCAGTTTTATAGAAATGTCGATATCAACGGAAACGTAATTCGGTTCATCTTTGTAATCTTTCACATACCTGCCTGAAAATTCGCCAACACCATCGATAAATTTTCCTTCCAAATCTACCAATGTCAATCCGCCAATGCCATTTTCTGCAGCTACCTTCATGTCATCCGCACCAAAACTCGGTGCAATGTGTACAATTCCGGTACCATCAGAAGTAGTAACAAAATCACCGATGATTACTTTGAACGCATCGCCTTCAATTTTATCTTTAGTATTTGCTTCAAAAGGCAATAGTTGTTCATAACGAATACCTGCTAAGTCTTTTCCTGAGTAAGAAGAAATAATTTTATAAGGTAAATTTTTGCCATCATTTTGATAAGTACCAAAATCCTTATTTTCATTTTCAGGTTGAAAATATTTGTTCAGTAAGTCTTTTGCTAAAATCAGATTGACTTGTATATGTGTATAGGGATTGAAAGTTTTTACTAACACATAATCTATTTTTTCACCCACCGCTAAAGCAGTGTTAGAAGGCAATGTCCATGGAGTTGTTGTCCACGCTAAAAAATAAAAATCTTCTTTTTTGTCACTAAACAATGGACTATCGATTATCGACTGTTTATCTATCTTAAATTGCGCGACAGCACTTGTGTCTTTCACATCTTTGTAACAGCCGGGTAAGTTCAATTCTGCCGAACTCAAACCGGTTCCTGCTGCAGGTGAGTATGGCTGAATTTTATAGCCTTTGTACAATAAATCTTTCTTGTATAATTCTTTCAGCAACCACCAGATACTTTCAATATAATTATTTTCAAAGGTGATATAAGGGTTTTCCAAATCTACCCAATAGCCCATCTTTTGTGTGAGGTCATCCCAAACGTGTTTGTATTTTAATACTTCCTGCCGGCACTTCTGATTGTATTCCGCTACTGAGATTTTTACACCTATATCTTTTTTAGTAATTCCCAGTGTTTTTTCTACAGCAAGCTCAATAGGTAAACCATGTGTATCCCAGCCACCTTTTCGTCTTACCTGATAACCCTGCATGGTTTTAAAACGACAGAAGATATCCTTAATACTACGCGCTAAAACGTGGTGAATACCCGGCAATCCGTTTGCGCTTGGAGGTCCTTCATAAAAAACATAAGGAGACTTACCTTCGCGTGAAGAAATACTTTGCTCGAATATATGCTGAGATTGCCAAAATGCTGCAATTTCCGCTTCAATCTGTGTTTGGGTAATATTTTTTACTTCTTTGTATTGCTTTGCGTTCGACATAACGTTCCTCTTCAAAAAATTTGCGCAAAGATACGAAAAAGCACACTAATTAGTAGATATTGACCGTTAATATATTCCTGCATTCTCGTTTAAAATTCATAGATTTGGGTTTTAATTCAATAATTTGATAATTGGCTAATTTGATAATGAACTTCTCATCAATATATACAATATTATTTAATACATTATTGGCACTTGTAATCTTTTCTCAAAAAATACATGCGCAAAAACTGCCTCTGGGGACCTGGACAGCACACTTGCCGCTGCAAAATGCCACATCAGTTTGTCAAAGTAAGGGTTATGTTTATGCTGCTTGTTCACATGGTGTGATTGGTGTAAATATTGATAATAATTTTCTGGAAAAATATACCAAAGTAAGTGGCCTGGCAGAGGTTTTTGTTTCGCAGGTTGGCTATGATACAGCTACTTCCACGCTGGTAATTGCCTATGAAAACTCCAATATAGATTTGATTCACGATGGCAAAATCACAAACCTCCCCTATTTAAAAAATTCGACTATAACCGGTGATAAAAACGTGTATGGTATTTATTGTATTAATGGGAAAGCGTATCTCGGTACAGGGTTTGGTATAATGAAAATTGATTTATCAAAACAGGAAATTATAGAAACGTATATCTTTAATGATGGTGTTTCTACTTATAAAGTAAATGCTGTATGGGCAGATGATAATTCCATTTATTGTGCTACTACAAAAGGTGTGCTGATGGGTGTAATTTCACCGTCGGTAAATCTTTTAAATTTCAATAACTGGATACAATATTCATCTGGTATTCCTCAAACAGAAGCCTCTGCCATTACTAAGTTTCAGAATAAAATAATAGCAGCTGTTGCTAGTACACTCTACGAATATGACGGTACCAATTGGAATACTAAATTTTCAGATGTAAACTGGCTAACACGACATTTAAATACCTCAAACGGACAATTACTCATTGCACAGCAAAAAACAATAGGTACTGATATAGTAGATAATCGTATAGGAAAGTGGAACGGTACATCTTTTACATTTTTCGGAAGTGCAAATAATATTGGCTATCCGCTGCAAATTCTAGAAGATGCTAACGGCAGTATTTGGTATGCTGATTTGTACAGAGGATTAGTTCATAATGAAGGCGGCAATTTCAATGCTATATATCCGAACGCGCCGCCTCGGATTTCTTCCAAAGAAATGGAATTTATGAACGGCACACTGTGGGTGGCTTCTTCAGGAATCAGAGATAACTGGAATCCTACATTTAACAGAGAAGGTATTTATTTTTGTACGGATTATTTCTGGGACAATATCAACATATACAATACACCTGTACTGGATACTTTTTTTGATATTGCTGTTGTAAAAACAATCCCGCAGGAAAATAAAATTGTTTTTGGTTCGCAAATGGGAATTTTAGTGTATGATGTTGCAGCAAAAACATTTGACATTAATAAATACCGCCCGAACGCAACGAATCCGGCTGAAAAAATTTTCAGAATATCCGGGGCAGATATCGACGCACAGGGAAATGTATGGATGTCTGATGCCTATTCAAACGTACCCATTGTTTGCAGAAAGGCAGATGGAAGTTATACCTATTTTACTTCGAGCTTCCTCAATGGAACAAGCATAGTATCAAAAGATATACTGGTAGATGATTTTGATCAGATATGGATTTCTAAAACCGGTGGCAGCGGAGGACTGGTCATGCTTAATTATGGAAATGATATAGACGACAAATCGGATGATATGTATTACAACTTCTCAACCGGAAGTGGTTTTGGTAATTTGCCTGCGAATAATATTATATGCATGGTAAAAGATTTGGATGGAGTTATCTGGTTAGGCACAGAACAGGGAATCGGTATAATTTCCTGCGCAGGTTATGTTACTGAAAATGCCTGCGAAGCAGAACAAATTTGTATCGACAGAAATGACGGAACCGGATTTTGTGATAATTTACTGGAAGATGAAATTATCAATTGTATGGTAGTGGATGCTGCTAACAGAAAATGGATAGGTACGAATAACGGATTATTTTTGGTAAGTGCCGACGGACAAAAAACTATTCATTATTTTAATGAAACCAATTCACCTTTATTGTCAAATTATATCAGAGCTTTGACCATCAATCCGGAGAACGGAGATTTATTTATTGGTACCGGAAACGGAATGTGCAGTTACAGAGCAGATGCCACTGTTACTACCAATGATACTCCTGAACCATTTGTGTATCCAAATCCGGTGCGGGAAGATTATGACGGACCAATTGCCATCAAAGGTATTCCGAATAACTGCAATGTGAAAATAGTAGACCTGAGTGGCAACTTAGTATATGAAACTACGGCCTTAGGCGGACAAGCTATTTGGGACGGGAAACTCCTAAACGGCGAACGTGCTGCAACAGGTGTGTATTTCGCTTTGTGTAAAGGGAGCGGCAAAAAAGAAACGGCTAAGTTGAAGTTTGTGCTGATACGTTAATTTATTTTATTTTATCAACTCTTTTAACTTCTCAAAAATCTTATACAATACAAGCGTATCTGTATGGCAGTATGTTTTTAACTGCTGAAGTTTTTGGCTTACTTCTTCTTTGTTTTCCCAGTAAAATAATTCGTTATATACAGCCATGGCTTCTTCGCCGTCTTTCACATTACTTTTGGCAAATTCATCTATACCAAGCAACGCATTTCCTATAGCTTTCAACGAAAAACTGCCTTGTTGTGCAGGATGATAAAAATGTAATTCTTTAAAAGGAATTTCTACATCTATAATGCGATTAATGCGTTCCAGAATTTGTTTTTTATACTGCGGAAAATCATTCATCATTTTAAATAAAATTCCCTTTTCCATTAATGTATTGAACACTAAAATTTGTCCGGGTTTTTCCGTGGCTCTTAGAAAGTGTTCTATAAAATTAATTCTGTCATCATTACCAACAGGTGAAATATAACTGATGTGCTGTAATTCTGAAGTATCGCTTTCTCTGTAATGCAGCGAGTAGAGGAATGGAATTCTATCATAAGGCTTTGTGTTTTTAAATAAGGGAATAGCGGGTTGGAATGCTTCTACATCAAAATAATATAATGGAAATTGAATAGGTTCAATAAATGATTTTAATTTCTCAGGTTCAATATGCGCACGCTGTGTCTGATAGCTTTTAATGATTACCTTTTGGCGTGCATTCAATTCATCTGTATTTTCTATTTCCTGAATGGTGTTAATACCTTTTTCGATAAAATTACTTTTTTCCTGCATCGAAATTCCGGGCAGATACCAAATGGCATCTTTTGATATTGCTGACCAGCAATATCCCTGAAAATCGCAAGGATAAGGCTTGGTACAATGTGCGCCAATCGCAATCTCCGGTGCAGTAGCACTTTCTAAAGTAGCAATAGCATTTTCAATAGTTTTTTCTACAAAAGGGATACGTTCTTTTATTTCTTCTAAAACGGATGTGATTTTAAAATAAGAAGGAATTTCCAGTGCGTCTTGTAATACATATTCATTGTCGATGGTAATGATGGAAAAATCTTCAAGCTCAATTCCGCTTTTCGTAATGATATAATATTGAATAGCCGCATCCAGCAGGTAAGTATTGGAAATACGAAATGAACTCTTCACTTCGTGAGCATACCACTTGCCGTTTTTCAGTTCTAAAATATCTAAAGCCACCAAAATTCCGTTGTGTTTGAAAGCAGCTTCATAGATTACGGGAAATCGTTGCAGTATTAATAATTTAGTAGCAGATATGGATTCATCATAACTGTAAGGATTTGGCGGAGAGCAATCTTTTCCGTTGGGAAATAACTGATGCGCGAGCTTGCCTACACGATGCCCGCGGTCAAACCGCTGTTGTTGTGCAGTTGAAGGTTTATCGCGTAAGCTGAAGTTGTTTTTATATAAATATAAAGATTTAGAACATTGAATACTGCGAATTAAAGTGGATTTACTCAGGCTACTTTTTTTGCTGCTCATCTGTGTTTTAACTATGTTTTTTAATGCAAATGCCTATCTTTGAAGAAAGTATGCATTGATAAAATCAGGTTTGCTGATTCTGTGTGTATTTATTTTTAAAATATAATCGCATGAAACTAACAAAATTTACATTCATTTTCTTATCCTTTTTTACAGCAACTTCTCTTTTTGCACAAAAAGGTGGAAGTATTAGTATAGGTGCTACACCGGGTTTGTCGTATATGCTGGCACAAAACACCTATTATTTAGCAGAAAACAGCAAAGAATTGGATTACCGTCCGAAATTCAGCTACCATGTATTTATACAAGGTGGTTATAATTTTAAAGAACAACACGGAATTGTAGCATTTGCAAATTTCTGCGATGAAGGTCAAAAATACCAGGATGAATTTAAATGGAAAAAATATGATAGTTTAATTGGAACACATAAAAAAACCGTAGACTTTAAATACATGGGATTTGGAGTGTTGTATCGTTTTGCTCCTTTATTACGTGGACAAAAAGATCATATCCGTGTAACAGATGATAAATTTCACTGGAGAATGAAATTGGAGGCAGGATTCGAGGTCGATTTCTTGTTAAATGCTCAAATTGATTATAATATTGATTATAAAAATACGGGTAATATTAAAAACTATGGTTATCCAATTCCACCAAGCGTTGGAGGATTTCCATCTTATTCCCCGAACCAAAGTGATAACTATAAATCATATTTTAAAACCATACAAGGTGTTGGTGTGTTGAGATTTGGTTTCGATTATATTTTCAACAACAATATGTTTATTGGGATTGCCTTGGAAACAAAATTTGGATTAAACGATATCAATGCATCCTCTTATAAAGTACACCCGGATTACAAGAAGTCTAAAAATTATTTTTTCGGGTTGAATGTTGAGTTAGGTTATGTTTTTCAAAAGGATAAAATGAAAGCTGCTGCTGAGAAGAAAAAAGCAGCGAAAGCGGAAGAGTTAAAACCGGCAAAAGTAAAAACACCCGGAATAGATTTGAATAAGCGGGTAGATGAAGTAGACAAAGCCACCAAGAAGAAATACAAATAAGAAATTAAGAAAAGGACATCCGCCAACTGGCGGATGTCCTTTTCTTTTAAGATTAATTTACAACATTAACTTCCGGTTCTAAGAGAATGCCAAACTTTTCCAGTACAGATTGTTGTACAGTAAGTGCATGTTGCCATATTTCATTTCCTGTGGCATTTCCATAATTTACTATTACTAATGCTTGTTTTGCATGGTTTCCGGTTTGTCCTATTTGTTTTCCTTTCCAGCCACACTGTTCAATCAGCCATGCCGCAGGAATTTTTACGTTGCCATTGGTCAGGTTATATTTTGGCATTAATGGAAATTCCGTTTGAATTTTTTCTGCAATCTGTGTTTCCACTTCTGGATTTTTAAAGAAACTACCGGCATTCCCCAATTCTTTTGGATCAGGTAATTTGCTTTCCCGGATTTCAATTACCGCGTTGGAAACATCTTTTATAGTTGGATGGAAAATATTTTTTTCTGTCAGTACTTTCTGAATATCTCCATATGAGACATTTAAAACGGGATGTTTTAATAATTTCAGTGTTACAGAATAAATAAAATAGTTGCCTTTTTCTTCTTTTTTAAAAACACTTTCTCTGTATCCGAATTTGCAGGCTTCGTGTGTAAAAACGTTCGTTACACCTGTTCTTAAATCGATTGCCTCAAGTTCCACAAAATTATCTTTCAATTCCACACCATACGCACCAATGTTTTGCATCGGAGCGGCACCAACTGTTCCCGGAATCAATGATAAATTTTCGATACCGCCATAATTATTGTTCACACAGTATACAACGAGTTCGTGCCAGTTGGTACCGGAATAGCTTTTTAGCCAGACAAATTCATCATCTTCCTTAATTATTTCAATACCTTTAATTTCATTTTTTATAACCAACCCGTCAAAGTCACTACAAAAAAGAATATTACTGCCGCCTCCGATAAATAAAAACGTTGCATAGTATTGTAACTCATCTTGAATAATGTGAATTATTTCTTCTTTTGTTTTAATACGGCAAAAATAACGGGCAGTTGCTTTAATGCCAAAAGTATTATATGGTTGTAAAGAAAGATATTCAAGAATGGCCATGGTGAAAATAATACTTGTAATTCAGCACACAATTTACAATTTTAATTTTAACCGTATAAATTGAAAATACACTTTTGCCACTCTCCCTTGAAGATAAGAGCAGTGGCAAAAGCAGAGGAACATAAGAACCCGATGATAAGAGGAAGATATATTGAAGGTTATTGTAATCAAATTTACAGGTTACATAAACTAATCTGACAGGAGATATATAAGTGCGGATGATACATGAATAAGTGAGTGAGAAAAAACTAAATCTGCCTGATAATTTCCAGCAAGTGTTCTTTTTTACGCTGAGAAACAGGAACCTCATCATTGTTTTCCATAATAAGGGTACAACCATCCGTTTTATCAAAACGAGTAATTTTGCGAATATTAATTAAATGAGAGTGATGTGCACGAATAAAACCAAATGGTTCGAGCATTTCTTCGTACTCTTTCAGATTCTTCGATATGGTGATTCTTTGACCACCGGTAATAAAAAATTCTGTGTACGGGCCTTCTGCATGGCAACGGATAATATCATTTACTTTTACAAAATAGATAGAGTCTTTGTCTTTTAAAACAATCTTCTTATGTTCCATAGAGATTTTGTTCATGCTTTCATTCAACACCAGAATCTGTTCTTTTAAATCTCTGTTTTTAAGTTGCCGTAAAGCTTTACCAACACTCGTCATCAGATCATCTGCATCTATTGGTTTTAACAAAAAATCAATGGCACTGAACTTGAAGGCATCTACAGCATATTTGTTGTGTGCGGTAATAAAAATTAATTGAAAATTATAGTTGCCTAATTTTCTTAATAAATCCAGCCCCGTGCCATCATCCATTTCAACATCCAGAAAAACGATATCCGGCTGATAAGTTTCTATGGCAATTAGCCCCGTTGCAACACCTGTTGCTTCTTGTAAATCTTCCATTTCCGGAACATATGTTTCCAGTTGCATCCGAAGGCCAGCACGAATCGGAGCTTCATTGTCAATTATCAATATCTTCATTGGAATGTATTAGGGGTAAAATAATTTTTACACATGTGCCAACATTATCTTCACCTTTACTGATTTCATAAGTAGCATCCGTTTTGTATTTTTTATTTAAAAGTAATAATCTGTCTTTGATAATTTGCGTGGCGCGCGATGGATATTCTTTTGCTTTTTTGTTGGTGGTAAAACCGCTGCCGTTATCTGTAATTTCCACCATCAGATGGTTGTTTTCTGCAATAATATTTAATTCTATGGTGCCTGATTCAGTAGTTGTATTTAAACCATGCTCTATAGAATTTTCAATAAAAGGCTGTATTATCATAGCTGGAATATAAGTTTCATTAACATCTATTTTTTCATCTACATTAATATAGTATTCAAATTTATCGGGATAACGAAGCTTCTGTATATCGAGGTAATTATGAAGATAATCCACTTCCTGTTCCACTGTATTCATTTCTTTATAGGTACTTTCCAGTGTTTCCCGCATAATTTTTGCGTATTTGGATAAATACCGGGCTACTTTTGAATCTTTATTTTCCTGTAATGAAAAAGTTTGTAAAGAGTTTAACGTATTAAAGAAAAAATGCGGATTCATTCTGGCTCTGTTCAGACGCTGCTCTATTTCCATACTTTCCTGTTTGCTTCTTAAAGCTTTCTGACGATTAAAAATGATGATTAAAATGATAGCTAATATTGCTGATATAATACCTGCGACATAAATTTTATTTCTCAAAGATGCAATCTGCTTTTCCTGACTGAGTTCTTTTATGGTCTTTTCATTTTGAGCTTTGTTATATTTTTGCTCTAACTCATTTATTTTGGCAGATTTTTCTATATTTCGTATGCTATCTCTTATAGCAATAAATTTTTCGTGATAGGCTAAAGCACTTGAATAGTTTCCATTAATTTTTTCCAGCTCGTACATGCGTTCATAATTCGATGCAATACTCAATGCATTGTTTTCCAGAAGTGCATATTTTAAGGAAGAATCGGCAAATTGTTTGGCTTTTGTAAAATCCTTTAATTCAATATAGGTATCACACTTTTTTGTAAAAATTGAATGCAGATGACGGAAATCTCGCTGCCTGTTTAAATACAGCAAACCACTGTCACATAATCGAAGATTACGCAAATAGTCTTTTTCTATGTAAGATACGCCAGCAAGAATGCTGTACGTTTGTGAGATTTCCAAATTCTGTTTTAGTTTTTTTGCCAATACAATTGTTTTTACTGCAATTTTTTTTATACTGTCAATATATTGTTGACCGTCTTCAGAAATATCATACCAAATTCCAAAGTGAGCCTGCAGTTGACTGTATATATATAAAATTTGTTTTTCATCCTTCAGTTGTTGAGCCAATGCTAAGCCTAAATAATCGTATTCAATAGCTTTTTGCGGTTGTTCCATTCTATTAAATACATAAGCAATTCTAGAAAGGGTTTTTAGCTGATATAAAGTGTCTTTTTTCAGTTCTGATAAATCCTTTAAGCTTAAGAAATGCTCTAATGCGAGATCGTTTTTTTCTTTTTTTATGTAATAATTTCCCAGTTGATAGAGTTTTTGCTTTTTATCTGAACAAGAGTTGATGAAATCAGGCTGTTGTAAAAGGGTTACAAAACTATCTGCAATATTTATCCTATTTGAAACTAAAGCCAGTTGTAACTGATAACACAGAACGGTCTCTTTACATACAAGCTCAGCCGTGTTTACTTTTCCTAAATAAGAAGGAATATTTTCGTACTCTTTGCTTTCAAATAATCTTTCGACTGTATTTAATTCCTTTTGATAAGCAGTACAATTGCAGTTGTTATTTTTTGCTTTCACGTGCGTAATCAGAACTACGAAATTGAAAACTGCAATAAAGATATTTCTCATACTTTACAACTAATTATATTCTAAGATACAGCACAAATTAAAAAGATGTTCATCACTTATTAAAAATATATTGGCACTTATTAAAACCGGCAGGTAAAAGTGTGTTTTTGATAATAGCTTTAAGACTAAAACCCGAAAAATGTATCCATTTAAAGTAATAGCATATATTATTTTATTCATCAAAAATGTGCCTATGCAAAAAATTATACACTTAAGCATTGTTATGATTGTTCTGCTTAATGGTGCTTCTCATTTAAAGGCGCAGGAAATTCCATGTGCTACAGAATTTGACAAGACATATGCAGATGAAATGAGAACATCCATGCCTGATTTTGAAATCTTTAAACAGTCATTTCAAAAAAATGTAAGTGCAACTAGTAGAATTTCTAATCTGCTTAAAAAAAACAGCATACCTGTTAAGATTCATATTGTGAGAAATAATTCTGGTTTAACTTCTTTAGATACGGCATTATTGAGAAAAGGCTTGCGTTTTATAAATAAAGCATTTGAAGAATCAGGTTTAGAATTCTATGTATGCGGTGCCTATAATTATATTAATAACTCAGTTTATTATGATATAGATAATACAGAATATGAATTGTTGAACACAACGTTTGGAACAGCAAATGTGATTAATATTTTTATGGTTAACTCTATTACACATAATGGTGCGAGTGCAACAGGCGTTGCGCCAACACCTGGAGGTTCTTCATGGGTCATGCTGAGAAATAATGCTGATACTACCGTGTATCCGCATGAAATGGGACACTTCTTTGGTTTGTTGCACACACATGGATATTCTAATACTGTAAGGTCTGATGAATATGTAGATGGTTCAAACTGCCAGGAAGCAGGTGATTATATTTGCGATACACCGGCCGACCCGAGATTAAGTCCTGCAATTGTAAATGGTGCCAACGTAAATGCACAGTGTCAATATTTTGGAGGATTAAGAGATGCACATTATGATACCTATGTGCCGGATGCCACCAATCTTATGAGTTATGCACCGGCAAGATGTTTGACGCATTTTTCTAACGATCAGTTGGCTTATATGAACTGGGTATATATCAATCGCAGGTCATATCTTACTTGCAGTTCTATAAATGTCAATTTTAATACTACAACAGTTATGTCGTGTGACAGTCCGTTTGTTTATTCTTTTCAAAAACAAACAACAGGCGTTACAAATTTACAATGGGACGTTAATGATGATAATATAACAGATTACACTTCCAATAATCCAACACATACGTATTCTTCAAGTGGTGTGAAATGGGTTTCATTATCAGGTGTTAATGCCGGAATAACGTATATGCGTTATAAACCAATTGAATTTATTGTTCCTCATAAAGTTCCGAAATTATTAGATTTTAATAGCAGTTTGATTTTACCAAACGGCTGGAAATACTATAATCCTGATAATGCCAGAAGCTGGGATATTACTAAAGTGATTGGAATAGATGGACAAAATTCTAACGCATTACGTTTTCGAAATTTTAATTATAATGGATATGAAGAGGAAGATGCTGTAGTTACGAATTCATTTGATTTACGAAATTTTAAAAATGCACGACTTACATTTGATATTGCCTATGCACCACATAATGTTACAGATACATTTTTAGTTTATCTATCTACAGACTGCGGAAATACTTATCCCTATCAGATTTTAAAATTAGCCGGTTCGGCACTACAAACACATGCCAAACAATTTCATGAATTTATTCCTGGAGAAAATGACTGGAAAAATGTATTGATTTCTTTAAATACGTATGTCAACAATTTTGTCAGTTTTAAGATTGTCAATTACAATATGGGTGGTAATAATCTCTATATAGATAATATCAGAGTAGAAGGCGGTGATAGTACATTGAGTGAAATTGGTTTTGGTAGAACCTTAATAAATACTTCAGAAAATAATAGTGGAGGACAAACGGGTTGTAAAGGGTATCGAATTATCTCAGTTCCGGTGTTTATTTCATCTGCGCCTACTTCAAACATCACCGTTAATGTTTCAACTAGCGGTTCCGCTGCAAATAGTTATGATTATGAGTTGATGAATAATCAGGTAGTTTTCCTTTCAGGACAGACATCCGATAAATTGGTGAATGTAAAAATATATGACGATGCTGCGTCTGAAGCCTTAGAGAATATCACATTAAGTTTAACAATACAAGGAAGCACAGTATACAGAACTACCGGTAAAAATAAAACAGCGGTAATAAATATTGCGGATAACGACCCGATTAACCCAGAGCAAAAAGTATTTTCAACTGTTTTCATAAATGAAAACTTTAATGCTTTGACATCAAACGAGCCACCAGGATGGACTGTTACATATATTAACTATCCAGTTTATACAGTCTGGATGAGCACTAGTTTTTCTATTGGTACTTGGTTGTATAATCCTGATAATATTACAAGCCTGGTTTCAATTGACAGTACACACTATATGACTGTTCCTACTTTTTATTTTGGAACTCCGGATGCGAGTACTTATTTAACTACACCTTCTATGAATGTTTCTGAATATGATTCAATTACCATTGAATTTGATCATTTTTTAAGATCTTATCTTCCATTTACCGGAGATATTGTTGTGGAAGTATGGAACGGAATAAGTTGGGAAAATAAATATTTACATACGAGACTGCAGGGAAGCATAGGAAATACCTGTTTACCTGAACATATAAACATAAGTGCAGTAGGGTACACTAATTCAGATTTTAAGGTTCGCTTTGGTGTGGTAAATGAAGATAACGGAATTTATTATCTACTGGATAATGTAAAAATTACCGGATTTAAAACAAATGCAAGAGTGGCAACTACTTTAAATTCCACAGCTACTGCCTATTTGGGTCCAAATGAATTGGTGCATTTTTACGATAACAATACAGGAAATATTATCGCCTCCATTCAAAATCAATCGTCATGGAATTATGGTTGCACCACAGTTAGAATTGACCGTTCTGGCAATAGTGCCGTTCCGTATATGGATGCAAGTCCGGTTTATCATGCGACGCAAAAGACATTATTGATTACACCTGAGTTCAATAACCCAAACGGCAATTATGATATTTCATTATATTTTAAGAATGCTGAGATAAACGGATGGATAAATGCAACGACAAATTCCTTAATCAATTTAGGTATTGTAAAATCAGGTGGCGCAATTGCAAATATTACACCATCAAATCCGAATGCAAATGGTACCACAAATTATGCAGCGACGAATGTTACAAGTCAAGCTTATCTGACTAATGACTATAAAATTTCCGGAAGATTTACCAAAGGATTTTCAGGATTTGCAGGTGCAAATACTTCAGCGAATAATACGTTGCCAATAGAATTGTTAAGTCCTTTGCAGGCAGTTTATGTAAAAGATATTGGTAATGAGATTAGCTGGACAACAGCACAGGAGTTTAATTGTAATTATTTTGAAGTTCAACATTCGTTAGATGGATCTGCATTCAATACTATTGCAATCATAAATGGACAAGGGAATTCTACTATACAGCATGACTATATTTATACAGATGAAAAGTTTGCAATAGCAAAAAACTATTATCGTTTTAAGCAAGTAGATTTTAACGGGAAGTTTACTTATTCTAATATGGCTATGGTTAATAATGAAGAACATAAAATAAATTCGTTTGAGTTATTCCCAAACCCTGTGAAAGATATACTGATCATTTCTTCTAATGATAAGAATCAACAAAAGGATATACGTATTGTAAATGCATTTGGACAAAAAATGAAAACTGTAGTTATTGAAAATAATATGCAAAACAGTATTGATGTTAGTACTTTAAGTAATGGTACTTACTTTGTTATTATTACAACTAATGACAATGTAGAAACAAAAGCCTTTGTGAAGCAATAATAATGTTTTGTTTAATTTCCCAACCTATTCAATCCAGCTTTTGCTTCTGCTTCGATACTGTTTGCGTATTCATCTTTTTCTAAATCAATGGCTTTCTTGTAATATTGAACAGCATTCGCATTCTTGTTTTGCTTTTCAAAGATATTTGCCACTTTTATGCAGGCATTTGCCGCAAAATAGTAATTAAAGGATTCTCCTTTTTGAATAGTCAGTAGATAATATTTCACCGCATCTGCTGTATTGTTTATTTCATCATAAATGCGTGCTTTGCGGTAATAATATTCAATTTGGTCGCGTGTGCGCGTAAGCTTTTCTTTTTTGATACTATTAATTATTTCTAGTGCTTTATCAAAATAGAAACCATCACTCAGTACTCTTGCTTTCAGTAATTCTTTATTGGGAATAAAATTTTGCTCAGCTTCTTTCTGTGCAGATTTATCTTCATCCGTCGGGGCCGATTTCGTTTGTAATATTTGCTGCATGTATTTTTTATATAATGCCGGCTGTCCGTTAATCAGATAATACCATGCCAGTTTACGGTAAGCTTCTTTCTGATAAGAACGACCTTTGTTATTAGTCAGGAATTTTTTTATATAAACATCAGCATCTGTGTCCAGTTTATTCAGCTTGGCATTACCAAGAAAGAAATCTAAGAATGAAAACGGATAGTATTCGCTGCCGCCCGGTTTTTCTGATAAAATTGAAATTACTTTATCATTTTTTCCGGTGTGTGCTGCCACCGTTGCTGCAATAAAATGATTCAATAAATTATCCCCCAGTGGCACATCTGTATTTTCTATCATGTTCCACGCTGTAGCTTTGTCTTTTTGTAAATGCAAAATCAGCAAAGTGTACATGATTACCGTTTCTTCTTTAAACTGAAAATTATCGTCCTGCATTACAGAATTCAATTCTTTCAAACCCTCATCAATAGAACCTTTTAAACCTAATAATTTGGCGCCGAATTTATATTTATCAGGAACAGCCCCGAAGATAGTATGCAATAACCCAAGGCTCTTTATATTTGGTTTAAAGTCAGGATATTTTTTCTGGTTATCCAACAGTAATGTATACGCTTTTTTAACTTCAAATACTGCACTCAGGTTATCGCCAAATTTTATTTTACACATTGCCCATTGCAAGTGCACATCGGCTTGTGTATACAAGTAATAAGGTGAATTCGTTTTTCCGTTTTTCAGTTTTTCTAATCGGGCACTAACTTTTGGTTCGGTTGATTCGTATAATGAGACATTATCATTAACATACAGCTTCAGAAAATCTGCATAGTTCTCAATAAAATATGGCATGTAATTTTTGGGATTTTCTTTTTTTTCTTTTTCTAAATGTTGCAGTCCTTCATTTATTTTCAATTTAAAAATAGATTGATAAGCCTGTTTGCAATTAGAATTAAACTCAAAATTTTGAGCACAGGAAGCACCATTTTTTAATAGAATAAGGCTTATAATAAGTGCTTTTTTTCGCATAAATAAAAATAGATAAAATTAATGAGTTTATCAGTAAGATAGTATCTGCTTTCATTTTTCAATGTTAAAAGCAACGAAAAAATACAGAATAAGGAATGGAGTGATTATTTTTGAATAAATTATCCGATATGAAAATATTGTTTGTTGTTTTGATACTGTTCTTCTCTGCTCACCAAATTAAAGCACAGGATAATATTGTGCTGGATTTGGATTCTATAAAAAATATTAAAGCAACCCGTTATTCTTCTATAAATGAAGTCGGCGTTGGCATCAGTCTCGGAGGTAAGATGAAGCAGAAACTGCCTTTTCAGACAACAACCATAAAGCTTGAAAATGAAAAGCCCGGTGTGATGTTTCGTACAGTACACGGAGCACTTATTAATCCTACATTTTTTATAGGAGCGGGAACGGGAATAGATTTTTCACCAAATCAGTCGAATGGCATTCGCGCTTATTCCCTCACTTTCCCATTTTTTGCAGAATTCAGAGAATATATTCTGGATGGAAATTTTAAAATGTTCTTTTCTCAGCGTTTGGGTGCTGCAATCTTTATTGATTCTTACAGAAACCAGCAATTAAATAGCGGAAAATACAGCGGCGCTTTCGGCGAGTTTATGATTGGCGGAAGATATGTTACACCGGAAAAAAAGATTGCCATTCATTTTGGTGTCGGCTATCGTTTACAACATTTACAACGTAAAGTAGATGTACAAAGCCTGGATAACGGGAATATTAAAATTTATTCCAACACAAGAGAAATAACAGTTAAACATTATATACCTATTACCATCGGTATTACTTATTAAATTAATTCGAGGCTGTTTTTTTCTATCCAACCTGTTTTATCATTAGGTAATTTTATTTTAAACCAGTTTTTATCGGTGTCGATGATTTCAACTTTAAGACCGGACTGAACGGCAGTAGCAGCATTCATAGTTTCCACCGGCGCACTCTTTATATAAGCATTTGATTGCATTATAATGGCAAAGTTTTGTTGATGTTCGGCCCTGTAAGAGGAATAAGTAAAATAAGCAAAAAGAAAAGAAAGTAAACAGGCAATTATTCCAACTCTGAATAAGATTCTCTTGTTGAAGAAAAAATGAATGCACATAAAAAGAACGGCCATCCAGAAACAAACCAGCATAAAAATGCTCCATCCTTCAGAAGATTTAGCATGTGCTACATTTTTTATTTGTTTGGTTACAAAAAATTCTTTACTGAATTCAATTTTTGAAAATAGTTTATTGTTCGTCAGGTTAATATTGTGTTGTATATATTTACTCTCCGGCTGTATTTTTTTTGCCTTTTCATAATTTAAAATTGCATTCGAATATTGTTTAAGATGATAATAGGTATTGCCTAAATTATAATAAGCTGTTGCATTTTTTTTATCTTTCTTTAATACCAACAGATACATTTTCTCAGCCTCTTCATATTGTTTATTTTGATAGTAAGTATTGGCAGTTTGAAATAATGATTTTGAATCCTGTGCGTTGGCTACGCCAAGTAATAAGTATAAAGTGATGAGTAATAAGTTTTTTATTGTGTTTTTCATTTTCAAATTAACTCATTTTCAAATTTTCTTTCAATTGTTCTTCAAAATCTATAATTAATTCAATTGCCTTGCTATAAGTGGTTTGCATGGCATTTTCTTTTCCTGCGGGTGAAAATAATGATTGCTCACAACTTTCCAAGGTCGTTTTTAGGGCTTCAATTTTTTCATCAGACACATTCTTTAATTTTAATTTATCAGCAATGTTTTCTTTAGATAATTCACTTTGCGGAATATAAAGTTTATCGGATAAGTATTCCCATAGCGCACGAATGACTTCATTGTAAAAACCTTGTTCATTTTTTTGCTGTAATAATTTTTTTGCAGTTGCCATTCTTCTCAGTGCAATTTTATTTGCTTTTTTCCTGCGCATAAATAATAATTCGCTTTCAGAATATTCTCTTCTTCTGAAAATAAATCCAATGAGTAATAAAACAGCCGGTGTGATCGATAAAACCCAGAATCCGGTGCTGCCAACAAAATCAGTATTCTTAACGTACTGTTTTTTGATTCCATAAATAGATTTAGGTTTGTTTTCTTTTTCGCGTTTGAAAAAGTTTACCACATTCTCACTTAGTTTTGCTTTTCCGCTTACCTCAATCTCCGTTTCAGGTAATGTGAATTTTACATAGTCAGCCTTATCTACATCGAAGTAGGCAAACTCATATTTTGGCAACTTAAATTTCCCGCCGTCTTGTGGCACCAATATGTATTCAAAGGTTTTAGAGCCCGTAACTATGCTGCCATTATTTTCATAATCATCTTTTGTTTTCGGTTCATAGGCTTCAAACTCATCAGGAAACTCTAATTTGGGTGGTGTAATTAATTTCAGGTTTCCGGTTCCTTTATATGTAATTTTTAAGGAGATGGGTTCTCCAACTGTACATTTTGTTTTATCGTATTCAGCACTGAAAGAAAATTTTCCAACAGCACCACTAAAAGTGGAAGGTTTGTTCTTTTCAGGTAATGGTTTTATATCTAAATCAATGGCATTGCTTTTGAAATTATATTCATAGGGCTCATAACCGACTACCATCCCAAAAAAATTATCTGTAACCGGTATTAATATTTCACTGCTTAGTTCAATTGGCTCTATGGTTATTTTACCGGATTTAGTAGGAAATAAAGTAACTCGTTTAAACTCCTGAACATAATATCTCTTGCCATTGTATTCTTCAATTGGTGGACGTTCATTTGGATTTGGTTCAGGCAATTTAAATTCTTCACTTAGAAACCCATTGAAACTTGGATTTTTTGAAGCCATTAAACTTTGAAATTGAATGGTGTGGTACAACTTATAAGAAAGTGTCAACTGGTCGCCCTGATAGAGTGAGGTTTTTGAAGGGATAACACGTACAAACATATTCTTTGCAGCGTATTTTTGAATATCTGCATCGGAAGGTTCGTCTTGTCTGGAACGTTGTTGCCTGAAAACATCAAACGGATCATTCGATTGCTGCTGCTGCGATTGTTTTGCCGGAGCAATGATTTTAATCGTAATTGTATTTGATTTCATTTCATTTCCGTTTACGATTGCAGTTGCAGCAGATATCGTAAAATCACCTTGTTTTTTTGGCTTTAAAGTATAAGTGTACGAAACGGATTTTGATACTTTACCGTTTACAATAGAAACATTAGTGCTTTGTGCCGGACCATATACTTCAAATCCTTCAAAAGAAGGTGGTGAAAATTTTTGCAGATTTCCGTTCTCTACGGCATATGTTACATCAAAAGTGTAATTGACAGGAATCTGATTGGCTTCAGCGGTTGCAGTAAAGCGTTGTGCAATAGTGAGATTATAAGAAAAGATGAATAAAAAAAAGAGAATAAAATAACGGTAAGTGTTTCTCAACTTATTACTCATTACTTTATACATATTACTTATTCGCATTACCAATCTTTTTGCACTTTCACCTTTTTAGGCTCACCTTTTTCCTTCGTCAGTTTTTGCTGTACTTTTCCTTCTTCAGCACCAATTGCATCCAGCAATTTCTGTGCATCTTCATTGCTTAACTGACCTTGCTGTTGTTTTTGTTCCTGTTCTTTGTTTTGCCCTTGTTGGTTTTGTGGTTGCTGATTATTGCCATTTTTATTTTTATCCTGTTGTTGTTTATCTTGTTTCTGGTCCTGATTATCTTTTTTATTATCTTTTCCGCCGCCACCGCCGCCATTCTTTTTTATCTTTGATAATGCCATCATTAGATTATATTTGGCATCTTCGTCTTTCGGATTTAGCTTTAAAGATTTTTTATATGCTCTTGCGCTCTCTTCCCATTTTTCCTGTTTATACCAGATGTTTCCAATATTGTAATGAGCTCTTGCCTTAATATCCGTATTGGCAGCATTTTTAGAGATGGAAGTAAAAAGTTCTTTCGCTTTATCTAATTCATTTAATTTATATAAAGCATCACCCTGATTAAAATGTCCTCTTATATCTTTTGGTGCTTTTTGCAATGCTTTACTGTAGCTTTCTGTAGCGTTGTTGTATTTTTCATTATTGTAAAATTTATTTCCTTCGCGTAGCAATTTATTACTGCTTTGCGCATTTGCGCCATTAGCTTTTGAAATAAAAAATATAACCAATCCAACTTTCAACAAAAGTTTTATAATAGCCAGCACAATAAATAAAGTTTTGTGCTTTCTGATAAATGCTTTTATATGTTCAATTTTATTTTTCATTTAAATAATTCTATATTTTTAATTGCGTAAATGGAATATCCATCTATCAATTATGTTATAATGAATTTATTTCATGGATATTTCATTTTTAAAATCAAACCATTTTTTTCTGTATGAAATAAAGAAATCTGTAATTAACAATATCAATGCAAATAAAAGAAAATACTGAAACTGTTCAACAAAATCAGTAAATACTTTATCATTAATTGTTTTGGTCTCCATTTTTGCTATATCTTTCGATAAAAATTCTGCAACTTGTTTTGTATTGTCTAGTACATAATAATTACCGTTGCCGCCTTTTGCCAGTGCCTGCAGCATATTGGCATTCATCTTTGAAATAATAACTTCACCGTTTTCATCTTTTTTTTCATCTACCTTATTTCCGTTTTGATCATAAATCGGAATAGTGCCACCGGCAGGAGTTCCAACACCTACAGTATAAATTTTAGTGCCGTCAGAGGCTAATTCTTCCGCTTTATCAATGGCATTCTCTTCATGGTCCTCACCATCAGTAATAACAATAATCGCTTTGTATTTTTTATCAGTCTGTTTGAACGCGCTCTCTGATTTATCCAATGCTTCTGTAATAATAGTACCCTGAGTTGGAACAGAATTAGTATTGATAGAACGCAGGTATAATAATAAAGATGAGTAATCAACAGTTAAAGGCATTTGTAAGTACGCATTTCCTGCAAAAATCACCAATCCAACTCTGTCTCCGTCTAACTTTTTTAATAATGTTTGAATCAGCAATTTTGATTTTTCTAAACGGGATGGAACTACATCCTGCGATAACATACTCTTAGATACATCCAGTGCAATAATCACATCAATACCTTTGCGTTGCACTTTTTCCATTTTGGTGCCCATTTGCGGTTGTGCTAACGAGAAAATCAGAAAGAATAAGACAAGATTAAATAAGATAAATTTTATTAAAGATTTTTTTTCATTTCGATTTGGCATTAATCGTTTGATTAAATCAATATTCCCGATTTTCTCCAATTGTTTTTTGGTTTGATATTGAACATAAAAATAGAGGCCTGTTGTTATTGGGATTAATAACAACAAGAAAAAATATTCAGTGTGTTCAAAACGCAGCATTAATTCAAAATTGTCTTTAAATATGTCTTTGATAAAATAAATTCAGATAATAAACAAAACAACGCCAGAAAAGCAAAGACATGGAAATGTTCACTTTTTCTATGGTAATTACTAATCTTTATTTTTGATTTTTCTAACTTATCGATATTGTTGTAAATGTTTTTTAACGAGGTATTGTTTGTGGCTCTGAAATAATTTCCACCGGTTTCCTGCGCAATTTTTCTTAGTAATGGTTCGTCAATTTGTACCGGAAAACTCTGATAAAAAGTTTTACCATTCTGGTCTTTCACAGGATATGGTGCATTCCCATTTTTTCCAACCCCAATTGTGTAAACACGCACACCATATGTTTTGGCAATTTGTATCGAAGTATAAGGATCTATATAGCCCATATTATTTACACCATCTGTCATCAATATAATGACTTTGGTTTTAGATTTACTTTCTTTCAGTCGTGCAACAGCAGTTGCCAAACCCATGCCAATTGCTGTTCCGTCTTCCACCATGCCGCTGTGTATATCTTTAAACAAGTTTAATAAAACCTGATGGTCAATGGTTATAGGGCACTGAGTAAAACTCTCACCGGAAAAAATAACCAATCCAATTCTGTCATTTGGTCTTTCTTTTATAAAATTCATTGCAACTTTCTTTGCAGCTTCAAGGCGGTCCGGTTCAAAATCTTTTGCAAGCATGGAGCCTGAGATATCTAATGACAATACGATATCAATTCCCTGTGTGGAGATTTCTTTTTCAGATAAAGCACTTTGAGGACGAGCCAATGCTATCACTAAAAAAACAAATGATGCAATTTTTAAAAAAGGTAGTAGCTCTAATAATTTTACTTTAAGAGAAGTTGGTTGGGAAAAAACGCCGCCATGTTGCGGAATATTAAATGAAGGGAAAAATGTTTTTCGTTTATAGTATAACCAATATACCAATAATGGCAGTGCCAGCAATAACCAAAAGTAATGCGGATGCGCGAAAGTATATGGAAAAATATTGTTCATTGGTGAATAATCAATAGTAATTAGTGGTATTTAATTTCATGTTAATTATACTTGTTACTTGTTATCTGGTTTTTTCTCTTCTTCAATCTGTTTTGTTTTATCAATAAAGTCTTTAATAATCTTGAATGCATTTTCATTCTCCATAAAATCCGGTTGTGCTTTAGCAAACTTTACAAAATCGCTTAAAACCAGCACTTCATTTAATTCTTTTTTCAGAGACTGCTTCATCATCCCTTTGTGCATGGATGCCATCAGCTCATCAGTTGTTTTTTCCATCGCGGGAATTTTATAACGCAACTCTATATATGTTCTTGCAATATCAGTAAGACGGGAGTAATAATTTTTTACTTCACCGGTTTGCCATAATTTTTCCTGTTGTAGTTTATCCAATTCTTTAAATGCCCAGACATGCGGTGGCAGCAAATATTTTTCGTCTACCGGTTTTTGTTTCTTTTTTCTTTCCATAAAAAACCAGGTAATTACACCAGCTAGAATTGCCAGTATGAATGCACCAATTAAATAAGGAAGTATTTCCTGAAATGTTAAAGGGATTTTTAAAGGCTCTTTAATGTCTTTAATATCTTTGGTAGTGTCAATTTTTACACCTGCAACATGCACTAAAATGGCTTCTGAAAGTATTGTGTCTACCTTCCCATTATTATTTACGAAAAATTGAAATTGTGGTAAAAGTATTTTTCCTGTGTCAAATACGATTAAATTTACCAGTTGATGATATTCATATTGACCTGCTTTTTTTACGGTATCAATTGGTGTGTAGTTTGCTACTTCTATAGTTTCTGAGATGGAATCCTTTAAATTTGGAAATGCTACTTTGTTGTTTGAAGTAGCAGAAATAAATAAATCAACAGGAATCCAGTCGCCAATTACATATTCTTTCTCTTTAGTAGAAGCGGTGGCTGTTTGCGCGTAAGAGTTCTGAATAGCAAACAACAAAAATGAAATAATAAAATAATGAAGTAATGAAGTAATTCGATTCAAGTACTTAATAACACTTTTGAATATTATTTGTAAAAATTGTTTCATTATTACATTACTTCATTGTCAAATTAATCACGCTCTTTTTTTGAAGAAATTCATCAATATATGAACGTAAGATTGTTCGGTTTTTATTTTTAATTTATCTGCTCCTGCTTTCAAAAAACTTTGGTCGTAGTTCTTATCATAGAAAGCAGCACGTTCTTTATAGGTTTTTTGTGTTTGTTTATCGTTGGTGTCAATCCATTTAGCTTCACCGGTTTCCACGTCTTCAATTTGCAGCAAGCCAATATTGGGTAATTCCATATCCAGGTTGTCGTACACTTTAACACCAATGACGTCATGTTTTTTTGCGATATGACGTAATTCGTCAGAATAGTTTTCATCAATAAAATCAGATAAAACAAAAGCGATACTTTTTCTTTTTACCATATTATTGAAATTCTCCAGTGCTAATGAGATATTTGTCTTGTTGCTTTTTGGTTCAAAATTTATAATCTCACGAATAATTCTTAGGATATGTGACTTTCCTTTTTTAGGCGGGATGAACATTTCTACCGCATCGCTGAAAAATAAAACACCTACTTTATCATTATTCTGAATTGCTGAAAATGCCAGCACTCCCGCAATCTCCGCAATGATTTCGTTCTTTAACTGATTTTGTGTTCCTATAAACGAAGATTTACTGACATCAATCAGCAGCATAATTGTCAACTCTCTCTCTTCTTCAAATACTTTTACAAACGGGTGCTGAAAACGTGCCGTTACATTCCAGTCTATATTACGAATGTCATCACCGTACTGATATTCGCGTACTTCTGAAAATGACATACCACGACCTTTAAAAGCAGAATGATACTCCCCGGAAAAAATATGATTCGTCAAGCCTTTGGTCTTGATTTCAATTTTCCGTACTTTTTTGAGTAATTCTGAAACTTCCATTTTTTGAGATTATAGATTATAGATTGTAAATTCTAAATAATTATAATTTAGAATTCATCATTTATAATTTCATTAAGGAACTTCTACCCGATTTAAAATTGTATCTATAATATGTTCTTGGGTGATATTTTCTGCTTCTGCTTCGTATGTGATGCCGATTCTGTGGCGAAGTACATCATGGGCAACTGCACGAACATCTTCCGGGATAACATATCCGCGACGTTTAATAAACGCATATGCTTTACTTGCCATTGCCAGACTGATACTTGCACGAGGTGAGCCACCATAACTGATAAGGTGCTTCAAATTATCTATTTTGTATTTCACCGGTTCACGTGTAGCGAAAATGATGTCAAGAATATATTTTTCAATTTTCTCATCCATGTATACCTGACGAACCGTATCCCGTGCCTGCAAAATAGTTTGCGCAGAAACAATCGGTTTGATATTCGGATTGGTGCCTGCTACATTTTGTCGCATGATTTGTCTTTCTTCTTCAAATTCAGGATAACTGATTTTTACTTTCAGCATAAAACGGTCAACCTGCGCTTCAGGCAAATTATACGTTCCTTCCTGTTCAATCGGATTTTGTGTTGCCATCACCAAGAAAGGTTCTTCCAGTTTATAAGAAGTATCGCCAAGTGTTACTACTCTTTCCTGCATAGATTGTAATAATGCACTTTGTACCTTTGCCGGAGCACGGTTAATTTCATCCGCTAATAAAAAATTAGAAAACACAGGGCCTTTTTTTACTTCAAAGTTTCCTTTTGCCTGGTTATAGACCATGGTACCTAAAATATCAGCAGGTAGTAAATCCGGTGTAAACTGGATACGGCTGAATTTTGTATCAATAGCATCCGATAAAGATTTTATAGCTAATGTTTTTGCCAAACCCGGAACACCTTCCAGTAAGATATGTCCTTGTGATAATAAAGCAATCATCAGACGTTCGAGCATATATTTTTGCCCAACGATGGATTTGCCTATTTCTATGTTCAATGCTTCTAAAAATGCACTGTCTTGCTGAATTTTTTCATTAAGTGCTTTTATGTCGAAAGATTCCATAATAGAGTATTTTTACTGATTTTGTGAGATTGCAAAAATAAAACCATTCACAGTTAACAAATTTGATATATTGTTAAAAAATGTTAGCTATTTGGGTTTATTTAGATTAATGCTGATAAATAACAAAACCACGACAAATGCCGTGGTTTTATTTATTCTTTAAGAAGTTTAATTTTAAATTTTCTTTGCTTTAGAACCTTTTGCTTTGTTGTAATTCATTTGATAGGTTAATCCTACGCCGATAATGTCTCTGAACTGTACTTTTGATGTTTTAAAATTCGGGTCACTTGTTGCAAAAGTAACATCGTTATCCCAGATTAAATGTGTGAAAACACTCGCCGATAAAAATTTATTCACTTTTAATCCTATGGTCGTTTGCCAGTCAACATCTATATTTTTTCTGTAATGGTCTTTGCTTTCTTTTGGTAAGGTTGCATCAAAAGGATCTGCGCCGGAACGTAAATAATTTTTGTATGCTTTAAAAACAGAAAGTATGCTGATGTTTTGTTTCCAAAAATCTTGTTTGTAAGTGGCAATTAATACAGCACCAAATTCTTTTTTCACTTTAGAAGGAAATACGTTTCCAAATGAATTTAAAGCTGCAATATCGTTTGCCGCAACATAAGTAACTTTGGCTGCTAATGGCGAAACAAATAAAGAGAAATATTTATTCGGAACATAATCCAAACCAACAGCACCTTCAAAAATTAATGGCGCAGCAGCCCGTGAAATCACATATTTTGCAGTATCTGTATAGTTATAAGAATTTGCAAATTGCGAACGTAAATCTGCATAAGCTGCAATATATAATGGTTTATGAATTCTGTAACCATACTTTGCAAAAACTTCCCACCGGTCTGCATTTTTACGCAGTTTGTATAAATCCCCTTTCGTAAACTGCAATCCATATTCAGCGGCAGCCCACATTTGGAGCAAATGATTTTTCTTTTTATAATCAGCGAAAAATCTTGCATTGAATAATAAAGAGAAGGAGTTGGTTCCGCCGGCAGCCCAGTTTTTAAAACCTGCCTGATTGAATGTCAAACCACCAATACCCCCGAATTTCCAACCGTCAGTAGTGTCTTCTAATTTTTTCTTTTCATCTCCTGAAAGAGTAGCAATTGTTGCTTGTTTTTCAACCTGAGCAAATGAAGTTTGTAACGTAAAAATACAAACTGTTATAAACAGTATTTTTTTCATCTTGATGTTTTTTGAACTGCAAAAATAATATCTTAGAATCAGTAAATCCTGAATTTAATAGTATAATTAATAGAATACCTATTTTTAGTTAGCACTATACTTCCAAAAATAATTTGATGAAGGATACACTTAAAGTTTCTCCTGCAAGAAAAGGAACATTTTGTTATACAAATCGTAGCGCATTTTTTTGCCGGTGGTACCATGTTCAGCATCGGGATAAATGTAGAGTTGATAGGTTTTATTCGCTGCATTTAAGGCGTTAATTAATTGTACAGAATGCTGGAATTGTACATTATCATCTGCTGTTCCATGCAACAACAATAAATTTCCGTTTAACCTTTTAGCTAATACATTTGGATTGAAGCTGTGGTACCCATCAGGATTTTCTGATGGGGTTCTCATATATCTTTCCGTATAAATATTATTATATAAATTCCAGTTGGAAACAGGTGCTGCGGCAATAGCGGCTTTAAAAACATCATTTCCTGCAAACAAACAATTTGCTGCCATAAAACCACCATAACTCCAACCATAAATGCCAATTCTTTTTTTATCGACATAAGTTAAGTTGCTTAAATACTTTGCAGCAAGTATTTGGTCTTCAGTTTCTAATTTGCCAAGATGAAGATAGGTGCATTTTTTAAATGCTGAGCCACGGCCACCGGTGCCACGATTGTCTACACACGCAATAATATATCCTTTTTCAGCTAAAAAATTAAAAAACAAATTATTTCTCGATGTCCATTCATTTAATACTTCCTGATTATCCGGGCCTCCATAAACATACATAAACAATGGGTATCTTTTACTGCTATCTATATCTTTAGGTTTTATTATCCACGCATCTAATTGATAGTCATTCACCGGAATTTTTATAAACTCTTTTTGCGCAATAGTGCTCATAGAATCTCTTAGTTGTTTGTTTCCTTCGAGTAAAATTGATGAATCTGAATGGGTTTGCTCTATGGAGATTTGCGGGGGAGTAACAACATTTGAATAGGTATTTAAATAGAAAGAAAAGTCATTAGAAAAATTTGCATTGTTGCTTCCGGTTTGTTTGGATAATTTTATTTTCCGTAATGTCTCATAATTTAAACTGAATACAGCACTCTCTGTTTCGTTACCTTCGTTGCTTTGAAAATAAATAATCTTATTTTTTTCATCTACGCCATATAAATATTTTACTTCAAAATTCCCATTAGTCAGTTGTTGCAGCAGAAGGCCTTCTTTAGAGTAATGATATAAATGATTGAAGCCGTCTTTTTCAGAAGTTATGATGAAAGAATTATCAGAAAGGAATGTAGTCGTTTTAGGAACTTCCACATAGGTGTCGCTGGATTCTGTGTATAACAGTCTGCTCTTTTTTGTATTGATGTTATAGCTAACTAATTTTAATGAATCTTGATGGCGATTCAGCAGCACCGTTATTATTTCATCTCCGCTAAAATTCCAATAAATGCGTGGGATGTATTCATACGAAAATGGCAGTACAATCTGCTTGTTTTTCTTGGATTTTACATCATACATCCATACAGAAACTTTCGAATTTTCTTCCCTGACTTTCGGATATTTATAGGTAAAATAATTAGGGTACTGCATATCATAATACAACGGAATCTGATATTCTTTCACATTACTTTCATCAAATTTTAAGTAGGCAATTTTATTACTTTGGTTATTCCATTTATATGCGTACGTCAGCTCTAATTCTTCTTCATACACCCAGTCTGCTTTACCATTAATAATTTTATTCCATGCACCATCAGTAGTAATTTCTGTTTCAGTATTATTTGCAATTTCTTTGTAAAAAAGATTATTGTTTTTTATGAAAGCGATTTTCTTATCATCAGGCGAAAATGAAGGATAAATTTGTTTTCCATTGCTTAGCGGTATTAAACTTCCTTTTTCATCAACAATAAAATAATTACATAAAAATGAACGACGGTATAGTTGTTCACACCCGTTGTTTACCAGAAAAAATTTGTCAGTATTTGAAATTATTAGATTGTGCAGGTTGTAATTCTTAGTTTCGTTTGATTTTTGTAGTTTGCATTCTCCGGTCTTCTCATTCTTTCTGTTATAAAATTCGATAATAGATTCATTCTGATAGTTATTTAATTTGGCGAAAAGAGGCCGTGTATGCAGAAATTGTATATCACCTGCTTGTGCAGCAATATATTTATCGCTTAAAAAGATATTTTCTAGCGTTAATTGGCAGAATCCTGTTTTGTAAGTATATAAAATAAGAAATATTGAAGCTATTTTTGTGAATACATTTGACATTCAAAAACTATTTTAAACAAAGTTACGTTTTAGAATAGTATTGAGTTATAAAAATTAATCTATGAAGTATTGTCAGTTATTCTTACTTTTTATCTTGTTACTCTTTAAGAGTCAAACAATACAGGCACAGGAAGAAGTGTACGATAAGCCGGCAGAGATTGTAGATACTATTGAAGATTCAAATACAAAACGTGATAATTCATCAAAAACAAGACAACAAAAAGATGATGCATTAACAGCATTGGAAAAGAAAAAAGAAATCCTAAACCGTTTGCGAATAGGAGGGAATTTCGGATTGCAATTTGGAAATTATACGTATATAAATATATCACCGACTGTTGGATATATGGTGGTAAAAAAAAGACTTGAACTCGGAGCCGGCCCTATTTTTATTTACCAACGTTACAGATATTATTTCTCTTATTCCTCTTATGCACTTAGTTTTTTTGTGTATGGAGCAGACGTATATGCCCGTGGATTTTTATACAAAGGTTTGTATCTGGAAGCACGCTATGATCCGGTTAATAAACCATCTTATTATAATCTGGACAAAAGAATTTGGGTGCAACACCTGTTGCTGGGAGCTGGATATGCAGCACCTATTGGTAAAATAGGTGTATTTAATATTTCACTTTCGTACAATGTACTTGATAATGATGAATCTATTTATCAGGGAACATTCAGTGATAAAATCCCCTTGATTATCAATATGGGGTTTGGATTTGGTGTTGGCGGTAAATAAATATAACCATTATTCCTCCGTAATATGCAGGTATTTTCTGCAACCGTTTGCTAAGTACAATAAACAAAATATCATTGAGTAAACAATAATCTTTTGAGCAGTTTGCTGTACATAGCCTACTTTGTGGGGATTAGGACCAAACAACATAATCAAAATATAAATCGCAATAGCAAATACAATGACTAACATTACATTACCGTATTTGTTCGGAAGCAAATGATGTTCGCGAATTAAAATAGTATATGCAAAACTTAAAGGAATCAGCATACCAAAAGCAGCATAAACAAATTTCATGTGATACCATAAATATAAATCACAAGGTGTAAAAGCTATTCCGGTTAACAAAAATGGGAAAATGCTTCCGCTTACAAGTGCAGTATAATATGCAGCTTTACTTAATTTCTTGCTTTCTGTTACTTCCAAAAATTTAAGATTGAAAACAAACATAGCAACGGAATGAAAAATTAAGGCAAGTTCAAAACCAAAAAATGAAATCCATTTTGTTTCACCATTGTGTGTGCGCCATCTTCCAAGTTCAGAAAAGAAATTATTAAAAAAACTGTAGCCTTTTGTATTATGGTCTAAAATAGTTCCCCCCGGGAAAAAAAGCATAGCAACAGCGGTGGATATTAAAAATAAGAGACAGCTAAAAAATAATAACTGAAAGGCAAACGGAATTTTTTTCATTGTCTAAAAATACAAAAATTATTTTTACTTGTTTATGGTGAATGTATTGTATACTATTTTCATCAACTTTATGACATGCAAAATCAAAAACTCTTAACAACCACCATTTTGTTGATTATCGTCTTGGTGGTGATTCCTGTAGTCGCCATATTTTACGATCAACCATTAACAGATATGCAATTGCACATTTTAATGAATCTGGTAAAATCAATGCTAATCGTATCATTGATTTGTTTTGTTTTAGGCGAAATCACCCGCAATTATAGCCAGACCGATAAATTGTGGAGCATCATGCCTTTCTTTTATGTTTTATATGCAGCATACTCGAGTGAATGGCAGCCACGCTTGATTTTGATGTTGACTGTCGTTGCGATATGGAGTATGCGACTAACGTATAATTTTAACAGACGCGGTGGTTACAGCTGGAAATTCTGGACGGGTGAAGAAGATTATCGCTGGACGGTATTACGACAAGAACCGTTTTTACAAGGCAATAAAATCAAATTTACATTATTCAATTTATTTTTCATTTGTCTGTACCAACAGGCATTAATACTGGCATTTACACTACCGACAATTGTTGCCATGGAATCTGACAAAGCGGTTGGAATCTTTGATATTCTTTTAGCAATATTGATGATTGGATTTATTGTGATAGAAACTTTTGCTGATCAGCAACAATGGAATTTTCAGAATGAGAAACACCGACGCCAAAATGCAGGTGAACCTTTAAATACTGAACAAACGAAAGGTTTTATATCATCTGGTTTATGGGCAAAAGTACGTCATCCAAATTATGCGAGCGAACAAAGCATCTGGATAGTGTTTTATTTGTTTTCTGTAGTGGCTACAGGCAGATGGATAAACTGGAGCATGGCGGGTTGTGTTTTATTGGTTATTTTATTTCAAAGTAGCGCAGATTTCAGTGAAAATATTTCTGCCGGAAAATATCCTGATTACAAAGATTATCAAAAGCGCGTGCCGAAGTTTATTCCAAAATTCTGGTAAATAAAAAATCCATTCAAACTGAATGGATTTTATACTTACGACTCACGACTCATCGCTCACGACTAACTTATACGTCAATCTTAGCATATTTTGCATGCGCTTCGATGAATTCTCTGCGTGGTGGTACTTCATCGCCCATCAGCATGGAGAAAATATGATCTGCTTCCGCCGCGTTTTCTATACTTACTTGTTTCAGCGTTCTTGTTTCAGGGTTCATAGTAGTTTCCCATAATTGCTCTGCATTCATCTCTCCCAAACCTTTGTAACGCTGTGTATGTACACTGTCTTCTTTTCCTTCTCCTGCTAATTCTTTAATATATCTTTTGCGCTGGTCATCGTTCCACGCATAGAATTGTTTATTCCCTTTTTTCACTAAATATAAAGGCGGAGAAGCAATATAAATGTATCCGTTCTCAATTAACTCTTTCATGTGGCGGAAGAAGAAGGTTAGGATTAAAGTAGTAATGTGACTACCATCGACATCGGCATCACACATGATAACTATTTT
>DAORIK010000014.1:0-21897 GCA_035438465.1 Chitinophagales bacterium
AAATGGAACAATTGCAAGTGTTCAACAAAAAGGCTTTTATTGAAACCTTGTTTGAGTAGTTCAAAGGGGAATCCCGTACGAGATGTTATAAACTTGAGGTGCAATTTTTGCACCTCAAGTTTTTCTTTTAAAAATTTATGGAATTTGTATTGTTTTTGTATCTCAATGGATAAAGAATACAAATATGGATTTACAAATTATCCAAAACAAGATTCATACGATTAGAGAAGTAAAAGTAATGCTGGATTATGATTTAGCGGCATTATATGAGGTGCAAACAAAAAATCTGAATTTAGCCGTTAAAAGAAATATAAAGCGATTTCCGGAAGATTTTATGTTTCAATTGACAAAAGATGAATTTGATAACTTGAGGTTGCAATTTGAAACCTCAAGTTTAAATCATGGAGGAACAAGATAATTACCATACGCGTTTACAGAACAAGGTGTAGCTATGTTAAGTAGTGTCTTAAATAGCACAAAAGCCATTGAAGTAAATATTGCCATTATGCGAGCTTTTGTGAAGCTACGGCAACATGCATTGAATTACAAAGAACTGGCGGAGAAACTGATCGAACATGATAGACGTTTTTCAGATGTGTATGAGGCCTTGTATTATTTGATTACAAAAGATAAGCAAGAAATTGAACATAAAGAAAGAAGAAGAATTGGATTTAAAATTTGATATTTGTGATTATAAATTACATTGAAAAAAATCACCTTCATACTATTTCTTTTGATACAGACATTTTCGTTTGCACAAAAATCAGCCACTTATTTCCGCACGGTAGATTATTATGACAAAGAAGATAGTACGAAAAATTTTGCCGTTGTTTACCGTCCTAATGCTCCTGCTAAAAAACTATTGATTTTATTGCCTGCTTTCGGCGAATCTCCCATGCTGGCGGAACGAGAAACAAATATTCCAACAATTGCAGCTATCAATGGGATTCTTACCATTATTTTATCGAACAACGAAGGCAATACCTCATTTCATATTGATGCGGGTGCTCAATCGTATTTAGATACTATGATACCATTTTTATTACTTCGATATGATATTCCGGATGACGCATATTACCTTGGTGGATTTTCGTTGGGTGGTTCTGGGGCAATTAAATATGTGCAGCATTGTAATGTTTATGATATCAAACCCAAGCCCAAAGCTGTATTTGCGATTGATCCACCATTGGATTTTATGCGTTTGTATAAAGTGTATGAAAACTGGATGAATGATACTTCAAAGTATTATAACACTAATAAACCATTATATAAGATGATGCTGGATAAAATGCGCACCTATTTTCGCGGAGATTTGAGTACAGCATATGATAACTACCTTCGACTATCACCTTATTGCTATGACGATAAAGATAAATTTGGCATACGTTTATTTGAAAATATGCCAGTCACTATTTATTGCGAACCTGATTTTAGCTGGTCAATAAAAGAAAAGCACTGGAATGGCTATGACTTAAATGTTGTAGATAATGTCAGTTTTATCAATGAATTGAATAAGAACGGGAATAGTCAGGCGCAGCTTATTCTTACTCAAAATAAAGGAATACGTAAGCTGTTAAACATAAAAAACCCACATTCATGGTCTATTGCTGATGCTAATGAAACAGTAAAATGGCTTCTGAAATACTGATTTAATTATCCAGTAAACTCGGAATTCGTACCTTTGTACATATAAATGAAAACAAAGTCACATACAAAAGATAAATACAATGTTATCACTTTAGGTTGTTCCAAAAATTTAGTGGATTCTGAGGTATTGGTTTCTCAATTAAAATACAATGATTTTGATGTGGAACATCAGTCTGAAAAAAAAGATGCGAATATTATCATCGTCAATACATGCGGTTTTATTGACAGAGCGAAAGAAGAATCCATCAATACCATTTTATCTTATGCAAAGCAAAAAGAGAAAGGAAAAATTGATAAACTCTATGTTACAGGTTGCCTGTCGCAACGTTACAAAGACGATTTAGAAGTGGAAATTCCACAGGTAGATGCTTATTTCGGAACGTTGGAATTGCCGCAGTTATTAAAGAAACTGGATGCAGATTACAAACACGAATTAATTGGAGAGCGCTATTTAACCACACCGCAACATTATGCGTATTTAAAAATATCGGAAGGTTGTAACCGTACTTGTACGTTTTGCGCTATTCCGATTATGCGTGGAAAGCATGTTTCAAAATCAATAGAAGATGTAGTTGCTGAAGCTAAGAACTTAGCTAAACAAGGTGTAAAAGAAATTATGTTGATTGCGCAGGAGTTGACGTATTATGGCTTGGATATTTACAAAGAACGTGCCTTATCTAAGTTGTTGTATCAACTGAATGAAGTGGAAGGTATTGAGTGGATTCGTCTGCATTATGCATATCCAAGTAAGTTCCCGTTAGATATTTTAGATGCGATAAAAGATTGTGATAAAGTATGTAATTACCTGGATTTACCATTGCAACATGCAAATGATACTATTTTGAAACAGATGCAGCGTCAAATCACACAGGAAGAAACACGTGAATTAATTCGGCAAATAAGAACTAAAATACCGGATATTGCTATCAGGACTACTATGTTGGTTGGTTTCCCGGGTGAAACAGAAGAAGATTTTCAGGATTTATGTGATTTCGTAAAAGAAATGGAATTTGAACGTTTAGGCGTATTTCAATATTCGCAAGAAGATGATACAGCGGCATTTGATTTTGACGATGATATTGATACGGATACTAAAGAAGAACGAGCAAGTATACTAATGCAAATCCAACAGGAAATTTCTTTTCGTAAAAATGAAGAAAAAATAGGAAAGGAGTATAAGGTATTAATTGATAGAAAAGAAGGTGGTTATTTTGTTGGAAGAACGGAATACGATTCACCGGAAGTAGATAATGAAGTATTGATTGATGCAAAAAAATATTTTTGCAGAATAGGTGATTTTTGCATGGTGAAGATAAATGATGCAACTGATTTTGATTTATATGCTGAAGTAATAAATAATTAGCGGATTGGCTAATTAGCTAATTTTAATTTATGGATATTCAAAACATTCCTTTTTCACAAACCAACCTTTTCTCCAAACTTATACTGGATTATATTGCTGCTGACGAAAATGTAAAATCATTTTATAATTACGAAGTAAGTATTGAAGTTATCGAAAAGATTATTGCTGATAAAAAGAAAGAAAATATTGATAGAAAGATTTTAGTTGAAAATATCAAAAAACAATACGAATTTTATACAATTAATGAACAAACAAAAACCCATATTGATTCATTAAAAGATGAAAACACCTTCTGTATCGTAACTGCACATCAGTTGAACATTTTCACCGGACCACTTTACTATATTTATAAGATTGCACAAACGATTTCAACGTGTAAACAATTAAAACACCATTATCCAAACTATAATTTTGTTCCGGTATACTGGATGGGCAGTGAAGATCACGATTTTGAAGAGATAAATCATATTTATCTGTACAATAAAAAGTTAGAATGGGACGATAAGCAAGGCGGAGCTACCGGGGAATATTCTGCGCGAAGTATTTTACCTTTAATAGAAGAACTAAAAACCATTTTAGGGGGAAGCGAATATGCCAATCAATTATTGGATATTTTTCAAAATGCATATTCACAATCTACACTAACGGCTGCAACAAGATATTTAGTAAATGTTTTATTTGGTGAATATGGTTTAATAATAGTGGATGGAAATGATGCTGTGTTTAAGCAACAATATGCTGATGTTATGAAAGATGAGTTATTGAATCAGAATTCATTCAAATTCGTTACAACACAATTAAATGAATTAGACACAAAAGGCTATAAACAACAGGCATTCCCACGTGAAATTAATTTATTCTATTTAAGTAAAAATTCCCGTGAAAGAATTGAGTTTGACGTAAATACATCTAAATACTCAGTACTCAATACTAATTTCTCCTTTACCAAAGAGGAAATATTAATCGAACTTCAACATCATCCGGAGCGTTTTTCTCCGAATGTAATTTTGCGTCCTTTGTTTCAGCAAAAGATATTGCCATCATTAGCATACATTGGAGGAGGAGGAGAAATTAGTTATTGGCTGCAGCTCAAACCAGTTTTTGATTACTACAACGTAAATTTTCCTCAACTTTTAGTACGCAATTCAGTAGTACTCTTAAATGAAACAACAGGTAAAAAAATAAAAAAATTAGGATTTGAGATTCAAGATTTCTTTAGAGAAACGGAAGAGCTAAAGAAAGAATTTATCGCAAAAAATACAGAAGATGATATTGATGTTTCAATATATAAATCTGAAATTGAAAGTGTATTTATAAAATTGCAGGAACTCACAAAAAGTATTGATGCCAGTCTTGTAAATACTGTTGGAGCCGAATTACAGAAATCACTGCAGAGTATTGAAAATATCCGGAAGCGATTAATGAAATCACTCAAGCAAAGAAATGAAATAGAACTAAATCAGATTGAAAAAATAAAGATGCAACTATTCCCGAATAATTTACTTCAGGAGAGAACAGATAATTTTTCTGTTTATTATGCAAAATATGGCAAGTCATTTATAGATGAATTAATTGCGCAGTTTGATTTATACAATAATCAATTTCTTATTATTCAGCTTTCTTAACTATTATTATATAATATTCGGTATATTTTTTGCATTTACGAAGGAATGAAGTCACAGTTGGTTTTTGCTTTTCTTTTCTGTTCTCTGATCTTACAGGCAGAGTTACCACCTTATGGTTCTAAAATGTATAAAACGTTTTTTGTCTGGAATGAGAATAGAAAGCTTGACTGGAATGATTTCCAAGGTAAGGCAATAGCTAACGCTTCGGAAGCAGCCATGACAGCATCTTCTATAGAATTTTCCTATGCAGTTAAAGGCAATGAAATTACCTGGATTGTTACCCCAAAATATTACCCGAAAATTTCATGGAGTAAAAAAAATATGCAATCTGCATATGTTTTAAAGCATGAACAATTACATTTTGATATTACTGAACTATATGCACGTTTGTTTCGTCAGCGTCTGTTTGAAAACGTAAAGTCGGCGAAAGATATTGAAAAGCTAAAAAAAATCAGTAAACTAATCATTGAAGAATGGCAACAGGAGGAAAATGATTACGATAAAGAAACAAATCACAGCATTGACGAAAAAAAGCAGGCTGAGTGGAATTTGAATGTCGAAGAGCGTTTAAATAATTTAAAAGAATTTACAACTCGCTAAAATTTAATGGATAAAAATAGGTTCTGTTAATGCCGGTATAATTTTATTTTCCTGTGCTATTTTGTATAAAGTATTTACCGCGTATTCCCCATTAAAACCTAAATCCAAAGTGTACTTATTTACATATAAGTTGATATGTTGTCTGCAAACATCTTCACTCATTTCCTGTGAATGCTGTGCGACAAACTCTTTAGATGAGTCAGGGTTTTCAAAAGCAAATTCAATGCTGCGTCTGATACATCGTTCAACAGAAAGTTGAATTTCCGAAGCAATATTTCTTTTTATCGCAATACCTCCCAGAGGAATTGGCACATTGAATTTTTGCTCCCAGTATTCTCCCAAGTCAATAATTTTCTTCAATCCTTTTTGTGCATACGTAAATCTGTTTTCATGAATAATCACGCCTGCATTGAATTCTCCGCTTAGTACTTTGTTCTCAATGTCTGAAAATAAAACATATGATTTGTTTAGTGCGTTTGGATATTTTAGTGAAAACAACAAATTTGCGGTTGTATATTTTCCGGGAATGCATATTTTGCTTTCATTAATTTCTTCATCAGATAATAATTCCTTGCTGATTAGAAGTGGTCCGCAGTTATTTCCCAGAGCACTGCCTGAACGCATTAAAACATAGTTTTCAGAAGCGTATGCAAAAGCATGATAACTTAATTTTGTTATATCAAATTGCTGCTGAAATGCAGCCTGATTAAGTTGTTCCACATCTGCAAAAACTAATTTAAAACTTAAGCCTTCTGTATCTACTTTATGATGTACTAAAGCATCGAAAATGAACGTATCATTCGGGCAAGGTGAAATAGCAAGTGTAAGCGTTTGCATCGTGTAAATATAGATTGAAAATGTTATTTTTGATAAGTGAACCTGCTAAAAATTAATAACATCTATCTGTATGCAATAGTTCTTGCAATTATGATAAGTGCTATTTCTTGGGATTTACCTTTCTTTTGGGACACCATTTTAACGTCTACCGTTACTCAACACTTCTACAACAGTGGTTTTCAAAATTTTATTATCCCAACAGAACTGGATGCAGGCCATCCGCCTTTATTTTATATTTACCTGACATTTTTGTATCATATTTTTGGAAAAAGTTTGTGTGTAGCTCATTTATCTGTGCTACCATTTACCATTCTGGGGATTGTTTCTTTTCTTAGGTTATTGAATTATTTTTCATTTTCTAAAAAACAACAGTTTGTTGGTGTTGTTTTATATTTTTCTATTCCTGCTGTGATTACACAGAATACGTTGGTCAGTTATGATGCAGTTTTATTGAGTCTATATCTTACCGCATTAATTGCTTACCTCAAAAATAATAGAATATTATTTGTGTTTGTCTTATTAGGAATTATAGGAATTACACTGCGTGGTATATTTTGTTTAACAGCACTTTCGGTTACTATCTATTTTTCAGAACATAGAAATATTAAGATTTGGTTCAAATGGAATTTATTATTCTTACCGGCAATAGTCTTTGCAGGTATTTGGTATTATTATCACTATACACAAACAGGCTGGTTTTTTGCAACTACTTCTCTCGGTTGGAGTGAGCAAAGAGGTATTACAGACGTTAAAGGTTTTTTAAGAAATTTTATTTCAACAACGCGGTGCTTTTTTGATTTAGGCATTGTGATATTATCTTGTTTAAGCATATTCTATGTTATTCAGAAAAAAAAGATTGAATTTTTTACGTTGCTTTGGTTAATTCCGGCAGTTATATTTTCAGCCTCATTCTTACCATTTAGGAATCCAATCAATCACCGTTATTTTTTGATTGTTTTTGTCTTAATGTTGCTGCCGGTTATTCAATTTTTATCAGAAAGAAATAGAATTTATAAGGTTCTTACAACATTAATTCTATTGCTCGGTCATTTTCAGATTTATCCTGTTCCAATATCAAATGGTTGGGATTGTACTCTGGTATATTTGTCTTATGTAAGTGCAAAAGATGATTTTGATAATCTGAATGCCAGAGATTTAAGAATTGATAAATCAAAAGTTGGTACTGTATTTCCAATGAATACAAGTCTATTTCAAACAAATATGAGTAGCGATACTATAAGATTAATTAATGTAAATGGTAAAGATATAGACTCCCTTCCATTTATCTTATATTCCAATGTTGGTAATGATTTTTCTGATAAACAAATCAATCAATTGAAAAACTGGACAAGTATTGCTTCCTTTAATCGTAATCAGATAGATATGATTTTATATAAAAATCCGTCATTAAATCTAAAATAAATCTAAAATCTAAAATCTAAAATCTTAAATTTGCCTTGTGGATATTTCAGTAGTTATTCCGGTTTTTAATGAAGAAAGTAATCTTTTAGTATTACATGAAAGATTAGTCAATTCAATTACTTCTATCACTAATAATTATGAGCTTATTTTTGTAAATGATGGAAGCAGGGATAATTCATTAAATATCCTTAAAGAATTAGCGAAAAATAATCATCAGATAAAATATATTGACTTCAGCAAAAACTTCGGACATCAGTTAGCGGTATTTGCTGGGTTAGAAAATGCTCAGGGAGACTCGATTGTAATTATTGATGCTGATTTACAAGATCCTCCGGAGTTAATAAAAGAACTTTATGAGAAATTGAAGCAAGGCTACGATGTTGTTTTTGCACAACGTGAAGAGCGGGTTGGTGAATCGTGGCATAAAAAGATGACTGCAAAGTTATTCTATCGTTTTATCAATCGTTTATCTGAGGTTTCCATTCCACTAGATACAGGAGATTTTCGTATTATTTCCAAGAAGATAAAAGATATAATAGTAGCAATGCCTGAGAGAAATAAATTCTTACGCGGACAAATTGCCTGGGCGGGCTTTAATCAAACTTTTATATCCTATAAGCGTGATGAACGCTACGCCGGTAAAACAAATTATTCTTATGCAAAGATGTTTGCGTTTGCATTTGACGGTATTACTGCTTTCTCAAATTTACCGTTGAGATTAGCAACTTATTTAGGATTTGCAGTATCCCTGATATCATTCTTATTTATTTTATATACTCTTTATCAAAAATATTTCAGATTGGATGTAGTACAAGGATGGTCTTCACTAATGGTTAGTGTCTTATTCATCGGCGGAGTGCAATTAATTTGCTTAGGTATTATTGGTGAATATTTAGGAAGGATTATGGATAATGTGAAACAACGTCCTTTATATATAGTGCGTGAAAGTAATGTTCCGGATATTGCTATAAAGTAATTATTTCGTCTAGCACTTTATTCAAGTTTTCAATACTGTCTTTTATATTCCAGTTGTCTTTGTTTCGCTTTTCCACATAATTAGAAATTGCCCGGATTTCTATGCTTGGTTTCTTTAGTAATTTCATTACATAATAAAATGCCAGCCCTTCCATGTTTTCTGTATCAGCCTTGTATTTTTCCTGAATGATTTTAATTGTATTTTCATTACCATGAACTTTATTTACCGTAATAGAAGTAGCTTCTGGTAGCTTAATTTTAGCATGAAAATCATTTATTATCGGTTCGCATATACCATACTGAAACGCATCTTCTTTTTTATCGATAAAGCCTAGGTCAAAAAAATCATGGAATTCTTCATCATTTTCCACACCAAAATCACCATACGTTTCTGATATAACCTGTACCACTTGCCCAATCTGCAGATTTCTGTTAAATGCGCCACAAATACCTGCATCAATATAGAAATCACGCTCATATTTTGATGCATATAATGCCAGATGTGCGGCGGTATTCATCATTCCCATTCCTGTAATTAAAAAATGCAAATTATCGCTTACTATATATAAACCGGCAAAATCTCCTGTTTTAGGTTGATATTTATCAAATAACGGCTGTAATTCAAGCTTGGTAGCGGCTACAATAGTGATTTTTTCAGACATAAGTTTTCAGATTTTACCTGTAAATAGACAAATATAGAGTTTTAATTAAAAAATAACTTCACTTATCGCTCATCACTCGCCACTCATCATTATTTTTGTACCGTGATTTATTTAACCCGCAGGGAAACATTCAACGCCGCTCATCGGCTGTATAACAACCATTGGTCAGAAGAGCAAAATGATACTGTTTTTGGCAAATGTGCCAACAAAAATTGGCATGGCCATAATTATATTTTATTTGTGACAGTAAAAGGAGAGCCGGATGCAGAAACCGGATTTATTATTAATGTAAAAGAATTAAGCCAAATTATTAAAGAAGTTGTCGTAGATAAGTTGGACCATACCAATTTGAATATGGATGTATCTTTTATTCCTTCATCGGTTCATCCGACAACTGAAAACCTCGTTAAAATTATCTGGCAGCAACTCGAACCTCATATAAAAGGTTGTCAGTTGCATTGTATCAAATTACAGGAAACTGAAAATATTTATGCTGAATATTTTGGCGAGTGAATTTAACCACATAGATTCATAGATTTTTAGAAAACAATAAATATGATTATGAAGTTACACAATAGTTATTCATCTTTGATGAATAATATGTATTCTATCCAAATCTAAGTCGCATATTTTGCTATGTATCTATGTGGTTTTAAAATGTAAACATGCAATTTATTCTCAAACACTTCAATGATTTATCTGTACCGGAATTGTACGATTTGTTGCAATTACGAGAAGAAGTTTTTCAGATTGAACAAAATTGTATTTATAAGGATATTGATGACAAAGATAAAGAGTGCTATCATCTGTTGTTTTATAAAGCAAAGGAATTGGTGGCATATTGTAGAATAGTTCCCAAAGGAATTTCATATGATGAATATGTTTCAATAGGGCGGGTAGTTAGCAAACCAAAATACAGGAAAGAAGGGTTTGGCAGATTATTAATGAAAGAAGCAATGATTCAAATGCAAAATTTATTTCCTGATTTACCAATAAAAATCTCCGCACAAAAATACTTACAAAAATTTTATGAAAGTTACGGCTTTGTTGCAGAAGGAGAGTGGTATATGGAAGATGATATCCCACATATTGCAATGATACATAGTTAACTTTCTTAAATTAAAACTAAACTATTGGTGGCCATGGAGAGCTTATCTGTGGATTTTCAGGAATATAAACTACCCAAATTTCTTCATTAGTTTGTCTGAACATATTGCTGTCATCCCAGCAAACAACTTTGTCTAATTGTTGCACACCACCTTTTGTTTCAAATGTATAGGTAATAATATATGGATTTCGTCCATTAATACTTTGACTGGTATCAGCTGCAATGTCTATAATTTTTCCTTCGGCAGCAATACCATTGGTCAATGCATCTATTTTTTCTTGTCCTACTTTCTTACCATGCTTGTATAAAAAATATCCTATACCAACAAAAATTAATCCGAAACCCATGGCTAATATAGTAGGCACGCCTACAATCATAAATATTACACCAATGAGACTGTGCGTGTTTTTCCAAAGCATCACCTGATTAATAAATTTCTTGGGTAAAACCCTTGGAGCACTTTCCGGTTTTTCACCTCTGCCCGAACCAGCACTCTTGGGTAATGGTCCGCCACAGTTCATACAATTGGTAGTAGTGGGACGTGCAGCATAATACGTTCTGCACCATGGACATGTTACGGATGTATTAGGCAGTTGCATAGCGATGGTTTTATGCAACAAGATACAAATAATGAGTTAAAATTGTATCGCGTTTCTTACATCATTTACATCTTTCTCAATCTGCATTTTCAATAAATCCCAGTTTTCGTATTTTATTTGCGGTCTCAGATAATCGACAAAAATCATGTCTAATTCTTTATTATATAAATCGCCATCAAAATCTAAAATGAAAACTTCAATAGTCAATTTGCTGTTGTCGAAAACAGTTTCTCTGTAGCCAATGCTTAATGCGCCTTTATAAAATTGATTTTCAATTTTTATTTTTACGGCATATACACCGGAAGCAGGAATCAGTTTATGCGGATAGGAGACTTCGATATTTGCGGTCGGGAAACCTAATATTCTGCCGATTTTATCGCCATGTACCACCTTGCCTTTAATAGTAAATGGATGCGCTAAAAACTGATTGGCATGCTTGATGTCACCTTCCAGTAAAGCATTGCGTACTTTTGTAGAACTTACTGAAATTTCATCTAATGTTTGTGCATGAATTTCTTCTACTTCATAATTATATTTTACAGAAAGTTTGCGCAATAAATCAATATTCCCTTTTCTGTCTTTTCCAAAACGATGATCGTAGCCAATCACTATTTTCTTGGGATGAAAATTATGGATGAGAATTTTTTCGACATACTCTTCCGCTTCCATGGATGCAAACTCTTTTGAAAATGCAGCAATCACCAAATGGTGCAACCCAAATGTTTCCAGTAATTCCTCTTTTTCATCGATTGTAGAAATTAGTTTCAGCGTTTCATCATTTGGATGTAGAATTAATCTTGGATGTGGATCAAATGTCAACAAAATACTTTCACCATCTATTTCTTTTGCAATATCATTGATGCGTTTTATTATTTGTTGATGTCCAAAATGGACACCGTCATAAGTGCCGATAGTAAGTACAGCATTTTTAAAATCCGGAAGGTTATTTAAGCTCTTATGTATTTGCATAATTTAGTCGTAAGTCAAAAGTAGTAAGTCTTAAATCATTAAAATAACAAATAAAGATAATTTATACAATACATTTTAAAAACTCTTCAACAGTCTGCGCATCTTCTATTCCGTAATCACCAATTTTTGTACGCCGTAATGCATGTAAGTAAGCACCATTGTTCAATAATTTACCAAAATCGTTTGCTAAGCTTCTGATATAAGTTCCTTTGGTGCATTTTATATGAAAATCAATTAGCGGTAAGTGTATGTTTGTTATATCAAATTTTTTTATGGTTATGATTTTTGATTTTACCGCTACTTCTTTTCCAGCTCGTGCCAATTCATATGCACGTTTCCCGTCAATCTTTACTGCTGAATGAATAGGAGGGAATTGTTCTTGTTCACCGATAAAATTTTCTGCACATTTTTTTATTGCATCAATAGAAATTCCTGAAATATCAAATGTTTGATTTACGTCTTTTTCCGTATCAAAGCATTCTGTGGTGGCACCCAAAAAGAAAGTACCGGTATATTCTTTATCAGCATTTTGTATAGACTCAATTTCTTTCGTTTTTTTTCCGGTGCAAAGTATCAGGAGTCCGGTAGCTTTGGGGTCTAAGGTTCCGGCATGACCAATTTTAATTTTGCCATATTGTTTCTTGAGTGCAAATTTTATTTTATTCACCACGTCGAAACTGGTCCAGTCTAAAGGTTTATCAATTAAGATTATTTCTCCTTCTGAAAAATTATAAGTTGTATGGGTTGTCATTTTTTGTACACAGAAGCAAGTTCTATTTATTAATCAGTAAAATAATCAAAATTATTGAGCCTACTATAATCCGGTAAAATCCAAATAACCTGAAGCCTTTATCTTTTACAAATTGTACAAATAATTTGATAGCTAATCCTGCAACAATAAATGAAACAATACAACCAATCAGCAATGTGGTAATCTCATCAGTAGTAAATGACAAACTACCTTCCTGATATACATCCAGCAGGCTTTTTGCACTGGCCGCAAACATGGTTGGTACAGCTAAAAAGAAGGAAAATTCAGCTGCTGCTTTACGTGTGAGTTTTTGACTCATACCTCCGATAATGGTTGCAGCACTTCTGCTTAAGCCGGGAAATACAATACTTAATACCTGAAAGCAACCAATTTTTAACGCTGTAATATTGTTAATTTGCTTCTCATTATGTATTTCATTTTTAGTAAACCATTTATCAACAAATAATAAAACAATACCACCTAAAATCATCACCACAGCAATAAAAACAAGATTTCCCAATGCGGCATCAATATGTTTTTTCAGTATTGCACCAAAAAACAGTGAGGGTATAACGGCGATAATAAGTTTAAGATAAAATTTAAAATTATTTACATCGAAAAATTTCTTCCAGAATAAAACGACAACAGATAAGATAGCAGCAAATTGAATTACAATTTCAAATAAATCAGTAAAGGTGTTTGTTTGCACACCAATCAAAGGATTCATAAATTTCATATGTGCTGTAGATGAAATTGGCAGGAATTCAGTTAAGCCTTCTACTATTGCGATAATAACTGCCTGAATAATGGTCATGTTGAAGGATTAATGTATCAGTAAGTATTTACGATTGTTTACAGGTATAAACTGTTCCAGATTACTTATTTGTTTAATCAGGAAGCTGAAGTATCTGAAGACGGTTTTTTTAAAATGGCAACTACAATAATCGCAAATCCGGCAATGACCGTAATAGGTGCTAGAGTGATTCTTTGGAATGAATAGATTTCAGCTTCATTAAAGACTTTCGGGTCAGTATTGCCGCCGCTCATAAGAATAAATCCAATGATAATTAATAGTACCCCAACACCAAGTATAATATAGTTTGTTCTGTCGAATAATAATGTTGTATTTTGACTTGATGGAAGACGTAACCAGCTTCCGCCTGAAGATGTTTTTGGTTTTGCTGTACTCTTTACAGTTGGCTGTGCTTGTTTTGCCTGTGGAATATTTTTTTGTACCGGTTGATTCTTTGCCATAATTTCTAATTAATAAAGTTCGTCTAATTTTATTTTCAGGTATTTATTTACAGACAAATAAGTGCTTGTAATCGAAATTAAAATACCAAAAATAATAAGACCTAAAGCTATGAGCGACAAAGTTACAAAATCTTGTCCTACAAATTGAAGCGAAAACTTATAAATTGTTAAATAGATAATGCCTGCCAGAAATGCGATAGCAATTATAGCGCTAATCAAACCGGAAATGATTGATTTGATGATATATGGTTTGATGATAAACCACTCATTAGCACCAATTAATTGCATACTTCTTATAGTAAAGCGTTGTGAATACATCATTAAACGAATCGTATTATCGATAATTAAAAAGGCAACCACCAACATAATAATACTAAGCAATACAATACCAATCGTTATTGGTTTTAAAGTGGCGCCGGTTGTATTTACTGCCAAATCAGAGTAAAATACTTCCTGCACGCCAGGCTGAGCAACCAAGGCAGATTTGACATCTTTGACAAAATCAGGATTGGAATAATCTGCTTTTAAATTAATGATATAAGCATCAAACAAGGGATTTTCGCCTAAAATTTCCCGAAAATTCTGGCCTAATTCCCTCTCAAATTGCTCTGCCGCTGCTTCTTTACCTTTGAAGGTGATTTTTGAGATATAATTTTGTTTCTTCAAATAGGCAGCCAGTGCTGTTTTTTGTTCTTCCGTTACATCTGTCTTTAAATTCAAATCTATCTGAACACTTTCTTTGATTTGATTAATCTGTTTTTGAACGATAAAAACCCCAAATGAAAACAAACCGATGATAAATAATATCATGGCAATACTGATAATTGCATAAACGAAGTTTGGTTTACGTTTTTTTGGTATTTTTTGCTCTAAATCTTCTGACATATTTTGCGAAAATAATGATTTTTTAATTACTTAATCTGACACGTTATTAACAGCCTGTGTGATTTCGTATTTTTGCGGTATGATAAATAACGCGCCTTTGGGAATAGAATTGTATTTGCGTCCAACTTATTTTGTAGACAGTGAACAGCCGGATATACAGCGATTTGTAAAAAACACAATTGGTGCTGAAATAGATAAGACAAAAATTGCCATTAAATTGTATTTGGCGGTTCGTGATGGCTGGAGATATAATCCCTATAATATTGATTTGACGCACAAAGCAATGCAGGCAAGTTCTTTATTCAATAGAGAAAGTAAGAGCGGTTATTGCATAGAGAAAGCATGTTTACTGATTGCCTGCTTGCGAGCTGCAAATATCCCGAGCAGGTTTTGTTTTTTTGATGTAAAAAATCATATTGGTGTAGAAAAACTGGTTCAGGTTCTGAAAACAGATGTTTTGGTTTTTCACGCATGTGCTGATATCTATTTAAATGGAAACTGGGTAAAAGCAACTCCGGCGTTTAATATAGAATTATGCGAGCATTTAGGAGTGCAACCTATGGAGTTTGATGGCGTGAACGATTCTATTTTTCAGCAATTTGATAAAAAGGGAGAGATGTTTATGGAATACCTTAACGACTACGGTACTTTTCATGATGTACCTCATGATATGTTTGTAATGCTTCTGCACAAGAATTACCCGCACTTTTTTGTGAAAAATCAGGATAAAGCAATGACTAATATTTAATACTGATGCTTATTAAGCTGTTAGTTTATCTATAAAATTCTTTTCTAAAATTTGTTTCACCCGCAACATGTGTTTTTTATCATTTTTTTACATGATATAAATCATGGAATTTCAAAACTGTTATAAGCAACTTTACAGAAATAAAATTAACTATGCAAGAGCAAAAATATTTAACTGAATTACATCATGACCATAACGAATGGAAGAATGTACTTTCTTTTTACGAAGAAGATGTAGAAACTATGAAAAAACGTTTGGAAGAAGTCGCTGCTAAAAACAGTGACCGTGAAGTACATGGCTGGGTGGAACGATTTCAAAACAAGCTAATTATTCAAACGGAGCAGATAGATATATTGAGGCATGACATTAATATTTGTGAAGATGCTATTGTAAAGAATGTTACAGATAATCCTGTCGCTTCAGACAGAAGAAAGACGGACGATCATTTAGAATTAAGAGAAAGAATTCAGACGTTTGAATTATTATTCAATAAATTGAGAAAAGATTTAAATGCATTTGTTGCAAAATGGATGTAATTGATTGTATGGCTTCATTTGAAACGGCAGCAATGCCGTTTCTTTTTTTAATAATACTTATATCACTGAAAATTCACCAGTTCTATATCAAAGATGAGTACGGTATTTCCGGGCACACCGCCATATCCGTTGCTTCCATATCCTAATGCTGAAGGAATCAAAAGTTTTATTTTACCGCCTTTTCTGATTTTAGGAACACCTTCCGTCCAGCCTGGAATTACAGCATTTAATAGGAATGTTTTGGGTAAGCCTGCCGGATTCTGATCAAAAATAGCTCCGTCCGTAAAATAACCTTTGTAATAAACTAAAACGGAGGATGTGGAAACCGGATTTGCTCCAATGCCGGAATCTGCAATAACGTAAAATAAGCCTGATGCTGTTGAATCTGCAACAAGAGAGCTGTCTGCTATATATTTTCGTATAATTTCCCGATCAACTTTTGCCTGATCAACATCTGTTTTCTTACAAGCAAAGATGGCAACAGGAATTAACAATAAGATTAGTTTTTTTGAATACTTCATTTAGTTGATTTTATTTTTTATTCATTATACTTGAAATACGCCCACATTAAATTTTTCTACCGGTGCATTATCAGCGGCTTCAATGCCTTTTGAAATCCATTTTCTCGTATCCAATGGATCAATAACGGCATCCACCCAAAGTCTTGCGGCTGCATAATACGAAGTAGTTGTCTTATAATAATGATCTCTTATCTTTTTTAACGTTTTTTGTTTTTCTTCTTCAGGCATTTCTATATTTCCTTTTGCTTCCAAGGCACCTAACTGCATTTGTAAAATAGTATTTGCTGCCTGATCGGCACCCATCACCGCAATTTTTGCAGTAGGCCATGCTACTATTAAACGAGGATCGTAGGCCTTCCCGCACATTGCATAATTTCCTGCTCCATACGAATTGCCGGTTACAATAGTGAATTTTGGAACTGTTGAATTAGCTACCGCATTTACCATTTTAGCACCATCTTTAATAATTCCACCCTGTTCACTTCTGCTTCCCACCATAAAACCGGTTACATCCTGCAAAAATACCAATGGTATTTTCTTTTGATTACAAAGCATAATGAAACGTGCAGCCTTATCCGCAGAATCAGAGTAAATAACACCACCAATTTGCACTTCACCTTTTTTACTTTTTACAATGGAACGCTGATTGGCAACTATTCCAACACTCCAGCCATCAATGCGTGCATAACAACAGACAATTGTTTGTCCGTAATCTTCTTTGTATTCCGTGAACTCAGAATCGTCTACTATTCTTTTAATAACTTCTTTTACATCGTATGGTTTAGTGGTTGAGAAAATGCCATATATTTCTTTCTCATTTGATTTTGGTTTTTTAGATTTTATTCTGTCAAAACCAGCGTTTTCAAATTTTCCGAATTTATTAACGAGCTTTTTTATAGTATCTAAACACTCTTTATCATCTTTCATTTTATAATCACAGACACCACTTAAGGCTGTTTGTGTTTCTGCACCACCAAGCGTTTCTTTGTCAACAGTTTCACCAATTGCTGCCTTCACAAGATATGGACCCGCCAAAAATATGCTGCCTGTTCCTTCCACAATTAAACTTTCATCACTCATAATTGGTAAGTAAGCACCACCAGCCACACAACTGCCCATAATAGCGGCAATCTGAGGGATTCCCATAGATGACATTCTTGCATTATTTCTGAAAATACGACCAAAATTTTCTTTATCGGGAAATATTTCATCCTGCATAGGCAGATACGCACCTGCGCTATCCACCAGATAAATAACCGGTAATCTGTTTTCCATAGCAATCTCCTGGGCACGTAAGTTCTTTTTTCCTGTGATAGGAAACCATGCACCTGCTTTTACAGTTGCGTCGTTTGCAATAATCATGCATTGTCTGCCTGAAATGTATCCAATAACTGCAATTACACCACCACCCGGGCAACCGCCCTGTTCAGGATACATTTCTTCACCTGCAAATGAACCTATTTCTATGGATTCTGTATTTTTATCTAAAAGGTACTCGATTCGTTCTCTTGCAGTAAGTTTTCCTTTTTTGTGCTCGGAATCTATCTTTTTTTGTCCGCCACCGAGATATACTTTTTGCAATTTAGCTTTGAGTTCGTCAACAGCCAGTCTCATGGCATCTTCATTCTTGTTGAAATCAATATCAGTCATGGCATAAAAGTAAGAAGGAAAAAGGGAAAAGCCAAAAAGTAACAGATGAGCAATAATTATATTTAACCTAATTTTTAATTTAGAATGCTGAATAAAGATGTATCTTTGCAGTCGGGCAAGTCTTATACGACCAGCTCCTGACAAATCCTCCAGGGTCGGAAGGCAGCAAAGGTAGTTGGTTGAGCGGTGCGCTGTAAGTAACTTGCCTTTTTTATTTTAAAGAATTGATGATATATATATGTAAATGCCCCTGAATATCAGGGGCATTTTTTTATCTAATTGAAATTATCTATCTAACCTTCTTTATCAAAACTAAGCTATCGTCACATCTTTATCTAAGTATACGTCTTGTATAGCATTTAATAATTCTATGCCAACTTTTACCTCTTTCTGGAACGCTTTTCTTCCGGAGATTAATCCCATTCCGCCGGCGCGTTTGTTTACAATTGCAGTTTCAACAGCTTCTGCCAAGTCTGTTTGTCCTTTGCTTTCGCCGCCGGAATTAATCAAGCCGTTTCTGCCCATATAGCAGTTGGCTACCTGATATCTGCATAAATCAATCGGATGGTCGGTGGTTAATTCAGAATATACTTTCGGATGTGTTTTACCAAATTTCAATGCATTATAACCGCCGTTGTTGGTCGGTAATTTTTGTTTGATGATATCTGCCTGTATGGTTACACCTAAATGATTGGCTTGAGAAGATAAGTCAGTAGACGTGTGGTAGTCCACGCCGTCTTTTTTGAAATCGTTGCTTCGTAAGTAGCACCATAAAATAGTAGCCATTCCTAACTCATGTGCATATTCAAAAGCTTTAGCTACTTCCACTATCTGTCTTCTTGATTCCGGTGAACCAAAATAAATAGTTGCACCAACAGCTACTGCTCCCATATTCCAAGCGTCTTTAATGGTTCCAAACATTATCTGGTCGAAGGTATTCGGATACGATAAAAATTCATTGTGGTTTATTTTTACAATGAATGGAATTTTGTGTGCATATTTTCTGGAAACGGAACCTAATACCCCATAGGTAGACGCTACTGCATTACAACCGCCTTCAATAGCTAATTTTACAATATTTTCTGAATCAAAATAAATAGGATTTGGTGCGAAACTGGCACCTGCAGAGTGTTCTATTCCCTGGTCTACAGGCAAAATGGAAACATAACCTGTGTTCGCTAATCTCCCTGTTCCATATAATTGTTGCAAGCTGCGTAAGACCTGTGGGTTGCGGTTACTTTGTATCCATACTTTGTCAATAAAATCAGTACCCGGTAAGTGTAATAAGGATTTATCGATAGTCGTACATTGGTGTTCTAATAAGTACTTTGCTCTTTCTTCGCCTAATAGGTCGGTGTATTTACTCATTTTAGATGATTTTTCGAGCGCAAATATACAAATTACAGATGAGTTTAAATAGGGCTATGACTTCATTTTATCATAATTTCCAAATTCTAAGTAAAACATCATATTTGCTCATTAATATTTTATTTATGACTTTTAAGCGATACCTTAGTTCTTAAATAAAACAAGTACTATGAAAACACTAAATCTTTGTCTGTTAATTGTAACCACAATTTTTATTTTTTCTTGTAAAAAAGATAAGGTTGCAGTTTGCAGAATCTCTCAGGTGATTTTTGATAATAATGCTGCTAAAACAGCCACTTTTTCTTATGATGAAAATGGAAGACCAACGGATATTATTGCAAAAGATCAAAGTACAAGATATATATTTACTTACTCCGGACTTACAGGTAAAGTGGAATTTCGGGATGTAACAACAAATGCTTTGTATGGAAGTGTTAATCTTACATTTGACGGAAATGGCAGATTAAAAAGTTATGAAGAGTTTTATGTACCGGCTTCCGATACCCTTCGCTATTTTTACCAGTTTGAATATAATGCGGAAGGATACCTTTTCAGAAATATTCAGACTTTAACGGGTGGTGTATACAATACGTATTACTGCGACAGTCTTATTTACAGCAATGGGAATGTTGTAAAAATGTACACCAAACTCAAAAATGGAACTAATTATGTAGTTACGGATTATGAGTATTCATCAGAACTGAATACGGAATGGAATTATTTCTTTTCACTGTATAGTGCAGGCGAGCCATTTTCTATTCTTTCCGGTTATTATAATTTAGAACCTTTGTTGGGTAAACCTACTAAAAATCTGCCAAGTAAAATTACCACCAGTGGTTCTTACTCTGAAGTGCATGATTTTACCTATATTTTTGATGCATCGAAAAAGGTAACGGAATATACACAAGTCAGAAATTACAATAGTTCTGTATCCACATATAATTTTAAATTAAGTTATGCGTGTAACTAAAAAGTAAATATAGTATTAGAAAAGCAGTAGTTTCGATGCAGTGATGTATGCAATTAGTGCAACACTTCCGGTAAGAAATGTTCCCCAAAGAATATCTACTACCACCACAATTAATGGCCATTGCTTAATTGTTGCCATGTTGGTTAAATCATAGGTAGCATAGCATAAAAAACCAAGGAAAGCACCATTTAATAACACCATCTTCCAGTTTTCTGAATGAATACCTGGATGTATCGCAAAATATATAATACCTGCAATATAGATAAGGTAAAAAATAATGGCTGCCGGCCAGTTGACTTCTCCTGTAAAGATAAAACTGAGTTTTTCGCGGTAAAAATTTTTAGCGATAACACCTAACCAAAGCATATCTATTGCAAAGAATACAACTGTGGTAATAAAGAAAAGTGCAATGTACTTCATGATTTCTTTAACAGAATCCGTAATAAATAGTTCATTTCAAATGTTTATGCAATCAGTACAGGATTGGATAAATAATAAATTACGATTCTAAATACCATGTACTCATTAAAAATACCGTTTACTCTTTTAAATAATGTTTTTTTGTTTTTCAGATTCATATTTGTGGTATTAAATAACTTGCAAAAACTAAAACAAATGAAAAATCTAATCAAAACAGTAGGTGCAATATCAATACTACTTACTATTGCATGTACACAAGAAAACACACCAGGTCCGGTGATTACATCAGGAGGTCCCGGAACTATCGGCCCACGCGACAGTATCAGAATACTACAAAATGGTACACACGGCACAAATGGAACAAACGGAACTAATGGTACCAATGGAACAAATGGAACGAACGGTACAAATGGTACAAATGGTACAAATGGTACAAATGGCACTAATGGAAGTAGCGATACCTCCGGAGCTCAAGTATTGTATTCTGAATGGTTGACTCCCGGAACAACAAGTACTACCACTACAACAGGAGGAGCTGGTACAGGATCCGGTAATCCATCATCCGGTGGTGGAACACCAACTCCGGGCATAGTAATAACTACACAGTATTTTACTGTAAACGCACCTGCTATTACACAGGAAATTCTCGACAGGGGTGTTGTATTAGCATATTGCAGATTAAGTGGTGATAATAACAATACCAGATCATTGGCTACTACTACTATGGTTTCAGGTTTCTTAAGTATCTGGGACTATCTTTTAACTGTTGGCCGGATTCAATTTACACAGTTTTCTGCAAACCCTGCAGGTATACCTGCAATTAGTAGTGCTAACAAATTCAGATATGTAGTTATTCCTCCAACAAAACATCTACGATTAAATAAATCATTGCAAAATATGTCTTATGACGAGGTTTGTACCTTGTTTAATATTCCAAAATAAGATTTTTGTATTTGTTTTTGAAGGCTGCTCCATGAGCAGCTTTTT
>DAORIK010000014.1:21997-35353 GCA_035438465.1 Chitinophagales bacterium
ATAAATCCTTTCTCTCGCATCCAATCATCATTGAAGAATTTGCCAACATAACGAGAACCGTGGTCATGTAAAATAATGACTACTAAATCATCTTTTGTCAGTGGAAATTTTTCGTGTAATTGCAATAAGCCTTGCACAGCAGAACCTGCAGAGTTGCCGGCAAAAATTCCTTCTTCTTTTGCGAGCCTTCGTTGCATTAATGCGGCATCTTTATCGGTTACTTTTTCTATAAAATCAATTAAACTGAAATCATAATTCAGCGGAATTATATCTTCTCCGATGCCTTCTGTAATATACGAATGAATTTCGTTCGGGTCGAAAGTGCCGGTTTCTTTATATTGTTTTAAGATAGAGCCATAAGTGTCAATTCCCCATGTTTTTATAGCAGGATTCTGTTCTTTTAAATATTTAGAAGTTCCTGTTACGGTACCGCCTGTTCCTATACCTACAACGAAGTGCGTGATTTTTCCGTCAGTCTGCTGCCATATTTCCGGCCCTGTGCTTTCGTAGTGCGCCTGACGGTTCGATAAATTATCATACTGATTCATCCAGACGGAATTGGGAATCTCCAGTGATAGTTTTTTAGCGACAGAATAATAAGAGCGTTCATCATCTGCAGCCACATTGGTCGGACAAACAATCACTTCAGCACCCATTGCACGCAACATATCAAATTTTTCTTTGGATTGTTTATCTGTTGTTGTAAAAATACATTTATAACCTTTAACGCAGGCAGCCATAGCCAATCCCATACCAGTGTTACCTGAAGTACATTCTATAATGGTGCCGCCAGGTTGTAACCTGCCGTCTTTTTCTGCATCTTCAATCATTTTTAACGCCATTCTGTCTTTGGTAGAGTGACCTGGATTGAAAGATTCTATCTTAACGCAAATAGTTGCCGGAATATGAGCAGTAATTTTATTTAATTTCACTATCGGCGTGTTGCCAATCGTTTCGAGTATGTTATTGAAAATCTGCATTCATGCAAAGATATAAAAAAATGTGTTGCGAAAAAATCGGAAGTGAAAGTGATTGTCTGTTTTGAACTAAAATTTTACACCTACACCAACTTTAAAGCCAATGCTCCAATTAAAAAGATTATAATTTCTAATAATTGGTTTTAATGTTTGGTTTTCACTGATTATATATCTTTGACTTAAATGAGAGTATCCAATGGAAGTTGGAATAGAGAAATCAATGAAGAATTTATTTTTTGTATATTGAATTCCTGGTGTAATTACAAAATCCTGTTCAAACGATTTAGATGTATTTTTACCAAAATAATCAAGATTCTGACCTTCAGTCTTTGTATATGATAGTTGTGTTCCAAATGCTGTAAAAATACCAATATTTGGATTCTTCTTTATTAATTTGACAATTCTGTAATTATATTCTACACCAATCTGATTACCATAAAAGGTTTTTACATCTTTTTGTTTACTTGTATTCGGTATAAATCGAATTAAAACACCAGCATCGTGATAGTTTTGAAGTTTATCTTTAGTTAGAAAATTTAAGTCTATTCCATAAAGAAAATTTGAAGGATAATAATTATCCATTTTTGCTTTCTTAGATGTTGCAAAGCCAAACTTAATAGCTGGTGATATTTTTAAAATATATTTTTGTGGTTTTATGTCATTCTGAATTTGAGAAAATGAGCAAAATGAAAAATAAAGGAGACAAATAAAAGTTAGAATTGGTTTCATAAATAGGTGAAGTTGATTTTTATACTAAAATATCATAATTATTATTCAAAGATAATATTGAACATTGTAAGTATAAAATGCTTTAACATATTTTAATCAATTTTAACAGGCCTGTTAATGCTTTCCTGTAAAGAAATAAAGGTCTCTGTTCGCGTTATATCTTCTATTTTTTGGATTTTATCCATCAAAATACTGCGCAAATGGTCAGTGTCTTTACATACCAGTTTTAAAAACATGGAATAATTTCCAGTAGTATAATGCAAATCCACGATTTCCGGTATTTCTTCCAGCTGTTTTGCCACTGCATCATATTGTGAACTTTTACTTAAATAAATACCTAAAAACGCGGTAATGTCATATCCTAATTTGTGGTAATTCAACTGCAAATTAAAACTCTTGATGATACCCATTTCTTCCATCTTCTTCATGCGCACATGCACCGTGCCGCTCGATACAAATAATTGTTTGGCAATATCTGTATATGGCGTTTTCGCATCTTTCATTAAGATGGATAAAATTTTAAGGTCTATATCATCAAGCGTTAATTGCATTTATTTTCTGTTAAATACTTCCTTTAAAAACAATATAAATATATACAAATCATCGTAAAAGTAGCGTTTAAAAGTTCGTTTAGGTTCTGATAAAAAACGGTGCAGCCATTCCATTCCTATGTTTTGCATCCATTTTGGTGCGCGACTTTTCATGCCGGTGTAAAATTCATAGGAAGCACCTAAATTAAAGAATAAAGGCATCTTCGCATTGGAAGCTTTTAGTTTTTCATGCAAATTCATAATCAGCATTTCCTGTTTAGGATAGCGCAAACCCAGGAAAACAAAATCCGGTGCTTGCTGCTGAATAAGTGGAAATATTTTTTGTGCTTCCGTTTCCACTTCTTCTTTAGTCGCATCAAAAAACGGTGGAATATAAGAGGATGCCGATGGATATTCTGCTTCCAGTTTTGTTTTTACTTCTTCATTTGGCAACACTAAAAAAACTTTCTTATGATGTTGCATACTTGCTTTCCATACTAACGGAAATAAATCACTGCCTGCTAAACGCTTTTTTAAAGGTCGACCCAATAATTTAGAAAACCAGATAATAGGCGCACCATCCGGTAAAATAAATCGTGCATGCTGAAATACCGGCAACAGTTCTTTATTCTTATTCAGATGCACGGTCAAATCTACATTAGGCGTAATGACTACGGGAAACGAACTATCCGTTGTCGGCTTATTAATAATAGAGTCAATAATTTCATCAAAATTATCAGCAGCGACAAAATCCAGATTGAATATGTGTTGTTTAGTCATTGGTCAACAGTCAATAGTCATTGGTTATTAGAAAAAATCATCGGTGTTTATTTTACTTCATTCTTCGTTTTAATGTTTCCACTATATTTTTCATTCTGTTTAAATTCATCAGCAAGGCCAGACTTATTTTTACCGGAAAACTAACATAATAATACAGCAGATAAAAAAGATTCGGACGAAAAGATTCTATTTCGTAATTATTCAAAACCAGATTTTTATTACACATTTGCTGACAAATCCATTTTTCCGTGGTGTTGAGTCCGCCTTTTTTCCAGTTGCTGGCTCGCTCTTTTTTAAATCCAATTTCCTGACTGTCTTTTTCGATGGAAGAACTTTCCTGTGTAATGTTGAGCATATTGGAATTAAATTCAACTTCAATATGCTGACAAACTTTACGTAAAGTAGTTTCCGGTTGTTCCAGTAAATCCTCAAAACGAACAGTAATTAAACGCTTATCGGTAGTGAAAGATTTTGCCGCGTTAATGGCCGCATTCCATAACTTACTCAACGTAATCGGATGATAATTGATACGCAAGCGCAATGCTTCTTTCTTGGTCATGTAATTTGCACCGAGGTTTCTTCGGTTCCACTTATTTTTTTGTGATAACAGAATAGCTCGCGGGTCGCGCACCATATTGATGATTTTCGCATTCGGATATAATTCAAAAATCTCTTTCAGGTAAAAAACATTCTGCGGTGTCTTTTCACAAACAATGGATTTACCATTTAATGCCACTTCACGTTTGGTAAAGTGTTGAAATACATCTTCCGCATAGATTTCATTTTTCGATAATTCATCGATTAACAAACTTGCTTCTTTTGTAAACTTCGTATAATCCTGATCGTGTGTCATGTAACCTACACGCTGCGTGAGCATTAACTTCGAAGCCAATTCCACAGCTTGTTCTTTAGAAATCGCTTTGCCTTTGTCTTCCGGAGCCCATAACTGTTCAAAGAAATGTAGTTCATTCAAGACCATCAACTTCGGATGATTGTTGAAAATACGCAGCATCATGGTGGTACCGCTGCGTGAATTACCGACAATGAAAATTATTTTATCCTGAAACGACAAATTTTGTAGATTTATACAAAAGTAAGCATTAGTAATAAGTTGTAAGTGATAAGTAATAAGTTTTTATTAGTAATAATGGCAAAACAAAATAAAATAATATCGAACCAGCATGCCGTCATCCTGTCCCGATGTATATCGGGATTGTTTCAGGATCTATTCCGTGTTTTACATCTAAAGAGGGGATTAAGGGGTGTGTTGGTTATGATTTTTATAATAACAACCTTCAATTCTTTCTCACAAACAATAATCGCAGGTCCCATTATTGGTGCAGTGACAAGTAATTCAGTACGATTAGAAATAATGACAGATACATCCGGTTTTTCTATTATTGAAGATACTTTAAAATTTTATCATGTGGAAGATATGTTGACCAAAATTGGCAGTGTTGCTGTATTTTTGAAAGGAATTGGTGAAGGTTTTTATGGTATGCATGTTCATAGTTTTCATCAATATGATAGTACAACAAGTAATCCTTTATTTCAAAAAAAGATATTTTTTCCTTTTACACGAAGCATACATATTTTGCAGTTTGACAGTTTATGGTCTAATATGGAATATAGTTATGAAATTGAATTAAATTCTATTTATGAAGCAAAAATAATTAAAGGCTCCTTTAAAACCTTTCCAAAATCCAATACTACGTCTAATTTTACGTTCACTTTCGGTTCCTGTAGTGAGAATTTCAGAGATGATTCTGTATTCATAGAAATGCAAAAGCATCATCCTGATGTATTTTTGCATCTCGGCGACTGGACCTATCCGGATCATGCCTATTATCCGGGATTGCCAACGCAAAATAATCACCGTTTTTATGTTGCCAATCCTGAGCAAATAAAAGAATCGTTTTTAATTCGCTATAATCTACCGAATATGAAAAGCTTGTTGTCCACGACACCGGTAGATTATGTGTTCGATGATGAAGACGGCATCTGGGATGATTTCTCCAAATATTCGTATTGTGATTTGCAGTTAATTAATGGAAAAACCGTGATGAAAGAAATTCCGTTTCCGGATTCTTTGCGCGACAATCTGCTGACTTCCTATCATACGTATTTTCCGGGGTATGTAAATCGGGAGCAACCCAAAGAAGCCTATCACTCCTTTGTTTTTGGAAATACTGAAGTGTTCTTTCTAGATACACGGAGCACACGCTCTCCCAACTCTGAAGTGTTTCATCAGAATAAAAAAGGAATTTGGAAGTTTAAAGCATCTGCCAACCATCAGATACTTGATTCAGCTCAATTAAATTGGTTATTGGATGGTTTGAAAAAATCAAAGGCTGATTGGAAGATTCTTGTAAGTGGTACATCGTTCAACAAAGACTATAAAAAAATATTGGATATCTGTATGTTGAAAGGTGCACAGAACCGTTTTTTACCAAATAAATTAACCGGTATGTATGTAGCAGCATCTATGAGTGCGATGTGGTTTTCTTTTCCTGCGACACAGGGAAAGATTATTAATTTTTGCCGGGAAAATAAGATAAAAAATGTTTTTGTATGCAGCGGCGATGTTCACACCTCCAGTATTGACGATGGCAAACACAGCGGTTTTCCTGAAATTGTGAGTGCAAATTTAGGACAGGAAAATACCAAACTGGCGTCTATTGTACACAATGATTTGCGACTGAATCTTTGGAATCAGGGCGGGCAGGGGATTGGCAATAAAAATTTCAACGATGCCTTCGGAAAAGTGGAAGTGATGGGAAAGGATTCTGTCCGTCTTTCTTGTATTGATAAGTATGGAACAACGATTTGCAACTACACCTTGAAAGACGGCTTCATTCCTAAAAAATATAATATTAAACGGCATTCAAAAATTACGTTTGGACAAAAATTACGTGCAGTAAAAAATGCGGTGAAGATTGCAGTGCATCATAAATAGATACTACCATTTATTAAACACATCCTCTGCAAACCCTAAAAAGCGGTTCAACCTCAAAGGAGTGCCATCATCTAAAATTACAGTACCCGAAAAGTAACCGAACACCTGATGTTGTTTGGATTGCAGCAATAACAAATTGGTATTGGAATAGCGGTCAATCGCCGGTTCAAAATCCAGTTCAAAGCGCCCGTCATTGCTGGTGAATTTCCACGGCTGCATATAATTATTTGTGTTAATGATGAATTTCACTTCATCCAGTTTGTGCGCTATGCCATTGTAAAACAACATATTTTCTGTTGCTGCCGACGTATCACCAAAACCATAACCTATATTAAAACCGAAAGGTTTTTCATCCACATACCCTGAAGCAGAACCCCAGTACCAGCGGTTCTTATAGGTCCACACACCGCGTCCCCAATCCAGCACACCTGATGCCTTGTTGGGTTCAAAAGTATATTTTTGATTGCCAAAAATAAATTCACCTTTTGCTGCCAGACAATTGATTTTCTGATTATAATAAAATGCGAGTTTGTCTTCTTTCCAAGGGGTGGCTATCACCATAGAATCCTTGTTTAGTGCTTCCAGTTCGATATGCCCTTTTATTCCTTTTCCATTGTTGAATTCAGGGAAATTAAAATCCAGCATACGCTTGCCATTTACATGCCTGAAATGCATCTGGACTTTTTTGTGATTTACAATGGTATCTCCATATGCGGAATGTTCCGGTAAATTCAGTTTGCCCATCGTAAACGGAATCATCACCACATCTGTAATTTCTTTGTTGGTAGTAAAATCATACACGTTGATAGCATACAAGGCCATGTAGGAATTATCCGCCACGGTGAGTGCAATACCACAATCATTTTGCAGGATACAATAATAATCCCATTCTTTTATTCTGAATGCAGATGCTTTAATATCGTTGCGTCTGTATGTCAGTAATAAATCCTTTGCCCAGCCTTTCTGTGCGAGGCTTCCGTCTTTATTCAATAAGGGTCCTGATTGTATAATTTCGTGTTGCAAGTGTGAATATTTTTAAAAATATGTACGGTATATTTCATAAATATAATTAATAAAATTACTTTTATAAAACACAAAGATACTGACATGAATATCAATTCCATCATACAAGAATATGTTACGGTAAATGGCATTAAACTACATATTGCTAAACAAGGAACAGGAAAGAAATTAGTGATCTTATTACACGGATGGCCTGAATTCTGGTATACCTGGCGTTATCAGATACCCGTGTTAGCAGAACATTTCACCGTTGTCGCTCCTGATTTACGTGGGTTTAATTTAAGTGATAAACCACACGGTGTTGAAAATTATAAAACAGATATAGTGGCAAGTGATATTGCCGAATTGATTCCAAAATTAGGCTTTAGGAAGGCATTTATTGTTGGTCACGATTGGGGGGGGGCTGTTGCATGGACATTTGCAGCCTTATATCCTGAATTTACTGAAAAACTGGTGGTCTGTAATTGCCCGCATCCAAAAATTATGCTGAAGAGTTTTAAATCGAATCCTTCACAATTATTGAAAAGTTGGTATATGTTTATGCATCAAATACCTTTACTGCCGGAGATAATGTATCAGTTTACCTTGCCTTTATTCTTTAAGCAATTTGTGCGCGGATGGATGTACAATAAAAAGAATTTCACAGATGAAGATTTGAATGAATTCGTAAAGGCGTTTAAACAAGAAGGTGCATTAACAGGTTCTATTAATTATTATCGAGCAATGTTGCAGACCAAACCCAACAGAGCTATCTTTAAAAACAAAATTCAATCACCAACGTTATTGATTTGGGGTGAGGGTGATAAAGCATTAGGAAAAGAATTGACCTATGGAACAGAAGAATATATCGATGCAACTTATGAAGTGAAATATATATCTAACTGTTCACACTGGACACAAAATGATTGTCCGGACGAAGTCAATGTGTATTTACTTGACTTTTTCAAATAAATTGTATAAAATTGAAATAGAAACATAAATGCTCTTAGATTCCCCCATATTGAAATCGCCAAAGTGGCTTTATACTAAGCATCTGCAAACTATAGTTCCAAACATATATAGAAAGGTCGAAGGTGTAGTATATAATCGTGAGCGTATTGAAACGTGGGATGACGATTTCTTGGATTTGGACTGGAGTAAAATCGGTAGCAATAAATTAATCATTATTTCTCATGGCTTTGAAGGTTGTTCCGATAGAGTATATGCACGTGGACTAACGAAAATATTGAATGCAAATGGCTTTGATGTTTGTGTATGGAATTTTCGCGGTTGCAGCGGTGAGGACAATCGTCAGTATTTCGGGTATCATTCAGGAAAGACAGAAGATTTGGATTGGGTAGTTCGGCATATTATAGAAAATAATAATTATAGTGAATATTACTTGATAGGTATTTCGATGGGTGGTAATTTAACCATGAAATATTTAGGTGAAGAGAAATGGAATTCTGCCAAACAAATTACTTCTGCAGTTGCTGTTTCTGTACCTATACATTATGAAACTTCTTTTCAGCACTTGTGCAAAGGATGGAATCAGATTTATGAACGAAGATTTACAAAACAGGTAAAAGAAAAAGTCCTCAAAAAACAAGCCCGCTTCCCGGATGCTATGAATTACAAGCATATTATGGCAGCAAAGAATTTATGGGAATTTACAGAACGTTGTACTGTTCCTATGCATGGTTTTAAAAATATTGAAGACTACAATAAACAAGTGCAGGCATCTACATATATCAAAAGCCTAAAAACATCCACTTTACTAATCAATGCAGATAATGATCCACTTTTAACGAAAGAGTGCTATCCTGTACATCTTGCAAAAAAATCAAAATATTTTCATCTGGAAATCCCGATTGGAGGCGGACATGTCGGCTTTTGTGAGGATATAAAAGCAGAACACAACTGGCTCGAGAAACGCCTTGCTAATTATTTCCTTAAAGGGGCTTGATGCTCTCTGATTTCTTGTTTTCTGAAAAATAATAAACTGTCTCGGTTGTTACGACACTGTCCTTTATGTTGAATTCATGAGGATAATGAGTGGAAATAATTAAATTATTCGAATGGGTTTCATTTGTGAATTTTAAGATATCATTATAAGATATAAAATAGAAATTTCCCATTTTTTTATAAGTGTAAAAAGCTACATCATTATCATGAATCTTTTCCATGGCCTGAAATATTTCAGGTTCAATGTGGCAATAGTATAGAAAATAAATATAGGGTTGGTTGCCTGATTCTTCAAACAGAATGGTATCGTATTTTTTATAAGACGCATTTAGTCTTTGAGAAAGCTGTACTAAATTATGCTGCTGATTACTGTCGTATGCAGCCTGATTATGTTTGTATTTGTTGTACTGAATATTAAATGACAATGCTATAATGATTGCGGAAGAAACAATGAATATTAACTTAATTGTTTTATTTTTTATTTTCATCAAAAAAAAATGAAAACCTGCACCCATAAAAACCGGACATACTACCAGCATACCCGACAAGCGTAAGGAATTGGGATTATCATCCGTTAATGAACAGGGTATAACAGTAATAATCAAAAGCAACACCATGAAGAGTGCCATATTCCTATTTCGGTCTTTATTTATTTTGAATATTGATATCAGTCCCAGATAAAAGAAGACAGCTTCCATTTCTAAGAATCTTGAAATGGTTAATGAGTTTGCTTTACCGAAATTAAAAAATAAAAATCCGGGTGAAAAGTTTGAGTATATGTTATTGATAAATTCAAACACGTTTTGGAATGCATCACCGTGATTTATTTTTACGGACTCATATCTTCCATAGAAAAAATCCGGATGAAAGACAAAAATGTATATTTGGGGCAATGGGCCAATAAAACAAGCAATAGTAAATAAAAATATTTTTTTGTGTTTTTGCTCTATCGTTTCAAAAACCAGAAATATAAAAATTATAAATGCTACTAGAAAAGCAATTAATCTGGATGATTGGTATGCGTTGGTACTAAATCCTATACTAAAGCCCAATAAAATAAAATAGAAACCTTGGTGCTGCTTTTCTTTGTAAATTCTGATAAATAAATATAAAGTTGCAGCAATAAACAAGGATGGAAGCATTGCACCTTCATGCGCAATTCTTGCATAAAACCAACTCCAAGGAGAAAAAATAAAGATTATACTTGTAATAAAAGCTGTTGATTTACTAAACAGGAGCAAGGAAGATAAATATAAAAATAGCACACAGCCAATAAAACAAATAACAGAAATACTTCGCCCGGCTGTTATGGATAAACCTGTTAGTTTTATTGGAATGACAGTAAGCCATGCATAAAGTGCAGGTCGGTAATCTGCTTTTCCAAATCCTTCTAAAACAATCGGATGTTTATGTCCAAATCTGTCAGCACCTGTTTTACTGATAGAATAAGCATCGTAAATATTGCTTAGTTCATCCTGATTAACAGGTAACGGACGCTCACCGAGTTTATAAAAACCTAATAAAGCTGCAATAAATAAAAGCAAAAATAATTCTTTGTATGAACGTAAAATATTATTCCGGTTTATGTTCATTTATTTTTTCGTTATTGTCTTTCTCTTTTTGATACGGACAATGTTTACAATCATTGTGACAGCAATATCCACGTTTTAGATGATAGGTTTCTGTAAAAACCATTCTGCCTAATGTGTCAAAATAAAAATCAATATTTTCCTGCAGGTTATTTTCCATATCTTCTTTTTAACTCGTCCATCAGAACGGAAACTCCTTCGGTTGTTTTAGTTGTTGCTGAATTGGTAAATATAATATAGCCTTTTCCAATTTCTTTTATTATTTCTGTATACGTGATGAATGCGCCTGCATTTCCTGTATTATAGGCTATATGGTGTTGTGTGGTACTGTCTGTTTTATTAAACCACCCGAAAGAAAATTCCGGCAAGCCAAATAGTAATTGATTATAAACTTCGGCTGACAATAAATCCGATTCACCTTTTATACCGATTAGTTGTAATTGTATAAAATTCGAATAATCTGGTAAACTGATATTTATATTTCCTGCTGTTAACAGCCAGTTTAATTTGTAATTTTCAACGGGTGGAACAATATTTAAATCAATGTCATGTCCGTATGGTTGTAGAGTATCTATTGTGTTTGGATAATTAAAACCAAATTTAGCTTCAATTAAATCACCTAAATCATTTAGCAGTTGCTCATATGATTTACCGGATGCTTTTTCTATCATCAAGCCGGCTAAAATATAATCTGCATTAGATAGTGTTAGTCCGTTTTCTTCTGTCTGTGGTTTCTGAGATAAAAAATACTGTGCCAACTGATATCTTTGTGTTGCATTGTCTGCTCCTTTAATTTGTTTTTTTGATGGTTTTTCAGAATTATAAGAATATGCAGGAAGTTTTCCTCTCATCGTAAGTAAATCCTGCAACGTAATTGTATGATAAACTTCTTTACTCTTTTCTTTCAATTCCGGAAATAAATCAAAAAATTTTGTATCCCATTTAAGTTGACCTTGCTGTACTAATAGTGCTGCCAAATATGAAGTAATAGCTTTTGTATTTGATCCAATATGAAATTTATCATTTGATTTTACATAGTAATTAGTATTTGCTCTCTGAACACCTAATGTCTTTAATTCAATAATATTATCTGATGTGATAACAGCATATCCTAGTGCAGGAATCTGATATACTTTTCTGATACTGTCTGCATAAGAGATTAATGATTGAGCATTTACAGTTATGTAAGTATTGAATAATAAGCATGCGAATAAATAAAATCTGATAGTACTAGTATTCATCTTTTTTAATTTTTATTTTGATGTATCTACTTCTTTATACAATAAATATGCCTTAAAAAAACCATTTAAATCACCATCTAATACATTGTCCGGATTGGTAACTTTATAACCTGTTCGCAAATCTTTTACCCAACGGTCATCCAATACATAGCTGCGAATTTGTGAGCCCCATTCATTTTTCATTTTTTGTGCTTCAATAGCATCTCTTGCTTCCAACTTTTTTTGAAGCTCCGCTTCATATAATTTTGATTTCAGCATTTTTAATGCTGTTTCTCTGTTTTGAATTTGAGAACGCTGTGTCTGACATTCGCAGACAATTCCGCTTGGCAAATGTCTTACACGAACTGCAGATTCTGTCTTGTTTACATGCTGTCCGCCGGCACCCTGCGCACGAAAAACATCCCATTCCAAATCAGCAGGATTTATTTCTATTTGTATGGAATCATCTACAACAGGATGTACAAAAACAGAACAGAAAGAAGTCATACGCTTACCTTGAGAATTAAAAGGGGAAACGCGCACTAATCTATGCACCCCATTTTCGCCTTTCAACATGCCAAATGCAAAATCGCCGGTAATTTCCAAGGCGACGGATTTGACTCCCGCCACATCTCCGGCCTGATAATCCAATTCTGTAATATTATAGCCGTTTTTGTTTGCCCACATCGTGTACATCCGCATCAGCATGGCTGCCCAATCACAGGCTTCCGTACCGCCCGCACCTGCATTGATTTCGATGATGGCACTTAAATTATCTTCTTCATTTTTAAGTGTAGACTTAAATTCATTTTCATCCAATTCATCTATAATCGACTGATATTGCAGGTCTATTTCTTCATCCGACGCTTCTCCGATTTCCTGAAATTCACGCAAAACATTCAAATCATCTAATTTTTTTTCAATATTTTTATATAAAGAAATCCAATGCTTGTTTTGTTTGATTTCTTTCATCAATGCCTGTGCTTTGAGCTGGTCATCCCAGAAATTTGGTGCTAAGGTTTTAGCTTCGTCGTCTTTTACCTGTTCAGTTTTATTAGCGACGTCAAAGATATCTTCCGAAAGAGGCGACTCTTTCCAGAAGTGTTTTATATTGTTCGTTAGTCATAAAGCAAAAGTAATAAGTATGCAGTAATTTAGTATGAAGTTTGGTTTTTTTATATTTATTTAATTTTGCCCACTGTATACTGCCTACTAAATACTAATTAGTAGAACGCATCTTCAAAATGGGTAATCTTATTATTCTTTTCAATAGAAATAATATCAAAACGCAGTTCGCCTTGCCAGTCAAATTGCTCAATATAAGCTTCCGCGGCTTCCTGCATTTTTTTCATTTTTTGCTCATTTACAAAATTTTCCGGGTTGCCAAAAGAAAGATTGGTTCTTGTTTTTACCTCTACAAATACAATTACTTTACCATCTTGTGCAATAATATCAATTTCAGAGTGCTTGTGTCTCCAATTCGTAAATAAAATCTGATAATTTTTTGATTTCAAGAATTCCTGAGCCAAAATTTCACCGTTAGAACCTGTTTGAGCAGTCTTTTTCATAAAATTAACGTCTGTAAAGATAATTGATTTATGAGTTATG
>DAORIK010000014.1:35453-39305 GCA_035438465.1 Chitinophagales bacterium
CAACTGAAACGTGCTATAGAAATAGGTGAAGGAGCAAAAATTGGTAAAAATAAATTTCCTATCAGGAATGTATTGATTTCAGGCTTAGGAGGTTCCGGCATTGGAGGCACTATTTTGTCTAATGTATTGCGGGATGATATTGCTGTTCCGATAATTGTAAACAAAGAATATCAAATTCCTGCATTTGTGAATGAGAATTCACTGGTTATTATATCATCCTATTCAGGAAATACAGAAGAAACACTTTCAGCTTTGATGCAGGCATTCAAAAAAAGTGCGCAGATTGTATGTATTACTTCCGGAGGTTTGGTACAGGAATATGCTGAAACCAATGATATTGATTATGTGCTGATTGATGGAGGTGCACCGCCGCGTTCAGCATTCGGACAATCTTTTGTACAACTGTTATACATCATGTTTCATTTAGGATTGTTAGAGGATGGTTTCAAACAATACCTGCAGGATTCAATAACATTATTAGATAACGAAGAAGAAGAAATAAAAAAACAGGCAAAGGAAATTGCACAAAAATTAACAGGAAAAATTCCGGTGATTTATTCTGATGCAAAATTTGAAGGTGTGTCTATTCGTTTCCGTCAGCAAATAAATGAAAATTCAAAGATGTTGTGCTGGCATCATGTGGTACCGGAGATGAACCATAATGAATTGGTAGGCTGGCGTGAAAAGAATGAAAAAATTGCAGTCGTATTTTTGCGCAACAATAAAGATTTTGAAAGAAATCAGGAACGCATGGAATTCACTAAAGAAGTGGTAAGCCAGTACACAAATGAAGTGGTGGAGATTTATTCAAAAGGAGATTACGATTTAGTACGCAGTATGTATCTGATACATCTTACCGATTGGGTATCCTATTACCTTGCTGAAATTAAAGGCGTTGATGCTGTGGAAGTGGATGTCATCAGCAAATTAAAAAATAAACTGGCTGAAAATCCTTTTTAGAATTGTCCATAGTCCATTGTCGCTAGATCATAGATCATCGACCATCGACCATCGACTATCGACCGTCGACTATCATGCAAAAAATTAAAGTTCAAGATTTAGGTTCGATAAAGTATGCAGATGCTTTGGAAATCCAAACACAAAAATTCAATGAACTTATAGACAATAAAATGAATGAGCGTTCTAATACAGACGCTCATTTTTTGTATGTATGCGAACATGAACCTGTGATTACCCTGGGGAAAGCAGCTAATGAGCAAAATATTTTATTATCAAAAGAATTCTTAAAAGAAAAGGGAATTGATGTGGTGCATATTAACCGCGGGGGAGATGTCACCTTCCACGGTCCGGGACAAATTACCGGCTATCCGATTCTGGACTTAGATTTCTTTACCTCTGATTTGAAAGTGTATATGCGTATGCTGGAAGAAGTGATGATACAAACCATTGCAGCTTACCACCTCGTAGGTTACCGTATTGAAGATGCCACCGGCGTTTGGGTAAACTCTAAAGTGGATAATCAACCAAAAAAAATTGCGGCGTTTGGCGTGAAAACATCCCGTTGGATTACCATGCACGGGTTTGCTTTGAATGTGGATGTGGATTTGAATTACTTCAATTATATTAATCCCTGTGGTTTTACGGATAAAGGGGTGACTTCAATAAAAAATGAGACAGGAAATGAAGTGGATATAGATGAAGTAAAGCGAGTTTTATTAGATAACTTTGCGAAAGTGTTTAACGCAGAAATGATTACCACTTGAGCCAAACGGAAGAAATACAGAATGTAGACGAAAACGAAGACGAACTCTTCGAGCATCATCGATTTACTATTGATAAAGGACAAGAACCGCTACGCATCGATAAATTTCTGACGATTCGCATAACAGGTATTTCCCGCAATAAGATACAAAATGCCATAGATGCCGGAAATGTATTGGTAAATGGCAAGCCCGTAAAAGCCAATTACAAAACACGCCCGCTGGATTTGGTGCAGGTGGTATTGCCCAATCCTGCCTGGGATTATACGGTAGAGCCGGAAGATATTCCGTTAGATATTATTTATGAAGATGACGAGGTGTTGCTGGTAAATAAAAAAGCAGGAATGGTTTGTCATCCCGGACATGGCAATTTCCACGGAACACTGGTGCATGCATTGATGTGGCATTGCAAGGATTTACCACAGATTTCAGGAGCAACTCGCCCCGGTCTGGTGCATCGGTTGGATAAAAATACTTCCGGAATTATCATCATCGGAAAAACGGAACACGCGTTGGCGCATTTGTCCAAACAGTTTTTCGACCGGACCATTAAGCGGCATTATATTGCCTTGGTTTGGGGAGATATAGATAAACCAACCGGACGTATAGAATGTAATGTGGCCCGCAATCCCAATAACCGCAAGGTGTTTATGGCGGTGGAAGACGGAAGTATCGGTAAATATGCGGCTACCAATTATGAAGTACTGAAACGTTACGGTTATACAACGCTGGTTAAATGCAAACTGGAAACAGGACGTACGCATCAGATTCGTGTGCACATGAAATATATCGGGCATACCTTGTTTGGCGATTACAGTTACGGTGGCGATCAGATTTTAGCAGGCACTGTTTACGGCAAATATAAAACCTTTATTGAAAACTGTTTTAAGCTGATGCCATATCACGCACTGCACGCACAGAGCTTAGGATTCATTCACCCTGTAACGAATGAAGAGATGTATTTTGAAATGCCATTACCGGAAAACTTCCAGGCAGTTGTCGATAAATGGGAGACGTATACGAAGGGGTTTCAGTTGTAAAATTCTATAAGAATAAAATAATAGAAGACCGAAACATTGTTTCGGCCTTCTTAGTAAAATTTATTTTGAATACATCGGATAATCCGTGTATCCTTTTTCATCTGGAGTGTATAATGTCTGGAAATCCACCGGAGTCAATTCATAGTTGTGTTCCATACGTTCCACAAAATCAGGATTGGAGATAAATGGTTTGCCAAATGCAATTAAATCACCTTTACCTGCATCTAAATCTGCATCCGCTTTTTCCTTATCATATCCACCACTCAAAATCAGGATGTTATTGAATTTCTCCCTAGCAGAAATCTTAATAGAATCAGGCACTTCTGGTGCACCACCGCTGCTATGGTCTACTAAATGGACATATAAGATACCGATTTCATTCAGGGCTTCAAATATTTTTCCATATACCGCATCCATAGAAGCTGCATCGTATGGCATATCATTAAATACGCCGTAAGGAGATAAACGAATACCTGTTTTTTCTTTTCCAATCGAATCAGAAACTGCTTTAGCCACTTCCAACACAAATTTAGTCGGGTCGCCATATTCGTCTCTTCTTTTATTGCTGGTAGAACGGATAAATTGTTCAATCAGATATCCGTTGGCGCCGTGTAATTCTACGCCGTCAAAGCCTGCTTCAATGGCATTTTTCGCAGCCGCCACATATTCCTGAATCGTTGCCTCTACTTCTTCTGTTGTCAATTCGGCAGGAATTGGGTGTGGTTGCATACCTTGTTCATCCGTCCACATTTCTCCTGCGGCAACAATAGGAGATGGTCCTACAATTTTGGCACCTTCCGGTAAATTAGCAGCATGGCCTACTCTGCCGGTGTGCATCAGCTGTATAAATATTTTCGCGCCTTTTGCATGCACAGCAGCTGTAGCTTTTTTCCAGCCATCTATCTGTGCCTGATTAAAAATACCGGGGATTCGAGCATAGCCTAACCCGTTAGGAGAGGGCGAGACCCCTTCCGTAATAATTAAGCCGGCACCGGCTCTCTGTTCATAATACGTTGCGATTAAATCATTGGGAACGTTTCCAATTGCTCTGGAACGTGTCATCGGGGCCATTACCACTTTGTTTTTAAGGG
>DAORIK010000015.1:0-22416 GCA_035438465.1 Chitinophagales bacterium
TTTTCTTACTTCAAAACTATGTGCCTATGTGGTTAAAAATTTTATTGTTCTTAAAATTAGAATTTTAAAATCATACAGGTGCTGATGCCGTGTGCGTATACCAAATTATTCTCGTCTGTTAGTTGAGCTTCTACTAAAGCTGTTCTGCTTCCTGCGTGAATTATTTTTCCGGTTGCTGTTAATTTACCTGTTTTAGTAGTAATGGTTTTTAAGAAATTTACTTTTAATTCCAGTGTTGTATATCCTGTACCTTGTGGTAATGTTGATTGTAACACACAGCCCATGGCAGAATCTAACAACGTGGTGATAACACCACCGTGTACACAACCAATCGGATTGTAGTGAAATTCCTGTGGTTGAAAGGAGAATGCACAATCCCCTTTTTCAAAACGTTCGGCATTAAAATCCAACGTATGCATTAAAGGTGGTGCCGGCAATTCACCGGCTTTCATTGCGTGTAAATATTCTATGCCTGATAGTTGTAATGCTTGTTTTGCGCCAATTGTTGGGTCTTGCCATTCATACGTTCTTATTCTTTCCATTTTGTTTTTTTATAAATCGTTAATGATATCAATTACTTTTTGTGTGGTTGTTTTTATGTAGCTTGTTTTTCCTGTGAGTTTCGTCAGCATGATGCCGCCTTCTATTAATGCGATAATAGCAATAGCCGTCTCTTCTGCATTTACGTTCTTTTTAATTTCTTTTTTTTCTTTGCCTTTTTCAATTAAACGAATGATAGCGTTTTTCCAATTGGAAAATGCTGATAATGCCTTTGCTCTCAACAAAGGATGTGTATCGTCCGCTTCTATAGCTGTGTTTAAAATCGGACAACCTCCTTCGGGAAAAGGATGTTTTAAAAATTTTTCATACAGCAACGGATAGACTAACAATTTTTCTTTTATAGTATTTTGCTTCTGAATTTCTTCTTTAAATAAAGCACTTACTTTATTTACGTTGTGCTCAAATGCAGCCAAAGCCACTTCATCTTTATTTTCAAAATTGCCATATATACTGCCTTTGGTTAACCCTGTCTGGTCGATGATATCATTTAAAGAAGTGCCGGCATATCCTTTTTTATTAAAAACCGGTGCTGTTTTTTCAATAATGTATTGTTTTGTTTTTTCTGCTTTACTCATTGTTTCAAAATAACAATGTAAAAATATACCAATCGGTATATTTTTATGTAAAGCGAATATTAAGTTTTATATATTTTTGTTTCGTGAGACACGAACCACCACTAAGGTTTTTAGAGAGGTGCTTCTTATCTCTCAAAAGAAATTCTTTAGTAATCTTTATAAGTCAGCGATTGCCAAACCGATGTGCTCGCTTCCCTTGCTCCAATGTGCGTGGTTACGGGCATTAAAATAGAGGTAAATTTTATCCTGATATATTTTTACATCGCAGGCATAAATATGACTGGCCATCCATGTAATTGCAGGATTTGGTTTTAAGATTGGTTCTTCTTGTAAATAATTCCACTGCATGCCATCATACGAATACAAAATACAAATGGCAGAACCTGATTTCCCATGATGTTCGTAAATTCCGTTTTGAAAAGCCACAAAGCCATCTTCACAACCTAATACTTTCATCGAACCGGCTCCTAAATTATTCCATTTCCTTTCTTTTGTTGGTGAAATGACCGGCTTATTATGACAAGTATAATTTCCATCAACAATATCGCTTTCTGCATACGTAATATGCAACGGTTCATTAAAACCACAATCTGGAATTTTAACTAATGATGCAGAAAAATACAAACGATATTTATTTTCAGTTTTTATTAAACAAGGGTTGCTGACAGCTTTTCCCAGCATTACATCCTGATGAAAATTTAATGTAGGGCGAATTAGTGTCTTCGGTGATGTCCAATGTTGTAAATCATTTGATGAAATCATTTGAATGGATGAATTCCATTTTTGTTTCGGCAGAAATGAAAACAGTAATTTTAAACCATTATATTTTTCGAAAAATAAAAAATAAGTATTGCTTTCTTTGTAAATATACGGACGCATGGCAGAGCGAACAATCAGATTTATTTTTTTCCAATCCACTCCATTTTCTGAAACATATTGCTGAATGCCAAATACCGAATGAGCAAACAAATACCATCTTTTGTCGGGTGTTTCATCAGGCGTTAAAACGGTCGGGTCTGCGATAAGCGGCGTAAACTTGGGTGGAGAAATTAACGGAATATCTTTGACGAGTTGAAAGGATTTATTTTTAAAATCTTCTATTTTCATTTTGTTACAGTTATTGCAACAATTCCGGAGGAACGGTTGCACCCATTTGTTTCGCTTTGTTTGCATCATTGATAGAAGCACTTATATTTCCCATGCTGCGATATGTTCTTGAGCGGGCAATATAAAACAACGGTTCTGTTGCTTTTAGTACTATAGCTTTATTATAATCCGGCAATGATTCTTCCACTCTGTTTACTGCAAACTTGCACATTCCGCGGGAATAAAAGATATCGGCATTGTATGGATTTAAACGGATATACTCATCATAATCTTTAATTGCTAATGCATACTGACCTGCATTAAAATAAATCAATCCTCTGTTTAGATAACCGTTTGAATTATCGGGATTAACCAAAATACCTCTTGATAGATGTATCATCGCTTCATCCATATTTCCCAAAATAGCATAGGCTACACCAAGATTAACAATCATTTCTCCAGTGATTTTTTTGTCGGGTTGTCCTTTTATTGAATCTTTTTGAACTGCCAGAATATAACTCTGAAGTGCTTGCTGCACCAATTCATTTTGTTCCTGCTTATAGTTAATCATTTTAGGGTCTAAGCGAAATGCCTGATCTAAATATGCTTTCGCTAATCCATTATACGTATATCCTACTTGAGGTTCCATTTTAATAGCCTGCTGATAGTTTGCAACCGCTTTTGCAAAATCTTTCTTTTCATCTCTGTAATAGTTTGCCGCTTGCTTCCATGCGAGCGGGCTGTCCGGATAATATATTTTTACATGTTCCCACAGTGTTTCGCTGTTTTCCCATACTTTGAGTTGCCTTGTGGTTAAAAAACCAAACAATGCCAGATAAATTCCGGCTGCGGCCATTAAAGGAATCTTAAATGAAGGTCTGTTTTCAGTTAGCCAATCATATCCTTTAATCATTATAAAAAAGAGGCCAATGTAAGCAATATAAGTAAAACGGTCTGCTAAGAATCCTTGCCCTGCACCAACAATTTGTAATAAGAACATGATATTGAAGGTGAAAAACATCCAGCCAAAAAATAAATCATTTTTCTTGTATTTTATTATCCAGAATAAAAAAGCAGCCATCAAAATCGGAACTACCGCCAAAGAAATATATGCCTGGATGGGCAACTCCGGCGGGTAAGGATACAGTGGCGATAGTTTGTACGGATAAATCCATTTGATTAAATATATTGCATAAGAATAAGCACCTACCGCAAGTTTATCAATGAAATTAAATGCAACGACGTGGCTGTCTGAATTTAGTGAATTCTGTCCTTTGAGCGTGTAGATATTTATTAAACCAAACGTAAGAGAAAGCAACCACCAGGGCAATTTTTCAATAATCAATATTTTAGGGCTAAGCCATTTTCTCTTAAAATAAAAATCCAATGCTACCATGGTGAGCGGCAGCGTTACCGCCTGTACTTTAGCAAAGCAGGCAACAACAGCCAGTAATATCGCGGAACCATACCATATCTTATTGTTTTTTTCTGCTCTCACATAATTAATATAACTCAGCAAAGCTGCCAAGAAAAACATTCCATACAAAACATCTTTTCGTTCTGTAATCCATGCCACAGATTCAACGCGCATCGGGTGAATTCCAAACAACAGAGCCCCTATAATTGCTGCGGGTTTGCTTAATCCCAGTTTCTTAAATAGGATAAAAACAAAAAGCGTACAGACCAAGTGCATCCATAAATTATTCAAATGGAAAATTGATGGTTTTAAAACAGGATTGGGTGCAAAGAAATATTTTTCTATAGCGAACGTAAAAATGGGAAGTGGATTATAGTTTCCGATTACATCCGATTTAAAAATAGTTTTAACCGCATTCCAGTCCCAACTGTATGAAAATATTTTGAGTGTTTCGTTTTCTAATAAATTATAAGGGTCATCCCAGTTTACAAACTGAAGAGTTAAACTATGCTTAAACACAAAAAAAGTGATTAGCAATATAACAAATGCATAACCCCAAAAATAATAATCGGTTTGTGTGGTTGCTTTTTTTATAACTGTGCGTTTGGGTTTTACCGCAGGCGGTGTTGTATTTGGTTTATTTTGTTGTTTTACTTTTATTTTATTTTTTGACATACGCTTCTTTCAATTTTTGAAATATTATCCTCCACAACCAATCAGACGATTTGGGTTTTTTTTGACCAACTCTTCCAGCTCGGGCATTAATACAATTGTTGAATTAGAGAATTGTTGAGTTGTAGAATCATCATCACTCTCTTTATTAATTAATTGTTCATTGTCAATTGTCAATTGTTCATCAACAATAATCTTTTCCTTTTTAGATTTTGGCATACTTAAATTTAAAGAATTATCTTTATAAAGATAAATGAAAAAATTCATTCAAAAATATACCGGACTGTTACGCAATATACGGTTTCTGCATTATTTGTATAACTGGCTGCATCGGAAAGGCCTTGAACACAACAGGCATTTGTATCCGTATTATCAACTTAAAAAGTCAATTTACAGCAATATTTCTCATAAAGATTTTATCGGTAAAAAAGCTAAACCGCCTTGGCTGGATAATATCGTGAGTGAAAATGATATCAAGAATCATCCTTTATTTTGTCTTTTTCCGGAAAATATAGAACAGCAGATTTTGCAGTGGCATAAGAATGGATTTCTAATCTGGCAAAATTATTTGGACGAGGAAACAACAGATGCAATTAATAGCGAAATAGACAGCCTGCTCGAAAAAAAAGAAGTGGATTTTAATTATACCAACCGGAAAATTTTTAATGCGTACACACAATCTTATACTATCCGTAAAGTAATAAAAGAAAAGAAGCTGATAGATTTATTATCTTTTATTTTAGATAAAAAAGTATTACCGTTTCAAACCATAAATTTTTTAAAAGGAAGCGAGCAGCAGGCACATTCCGACTGGATACACATGAGTACTTTTCCTCAGGGATATTTGATTGCTATATGGTTTGCACTGGAAGATATTTCTATTGAACAGGGTCCGGTTTCTTATTATCCCTCATCCCATTTACTGCCGTATATTACCAATGCTGATTACAGTAATAACAGCACACGCTTTTTACTTGACGGAGAAGCAAATCAAAAATATGAAGAAAAAGTAGCAGGCATTATTCGTCAGCATTCACTGCAGAAACAAATCTTTACTGCGAAAAAAGGCGATATGCTGGTCTGGCATGCCAATCTTATACATGGTGGTGAAGCTCAGTTAAACAAGGAGCTGACACGCAAAAGTATGGTGGTTCATTATTTTGCTAAAGATGTAATCGCCTACCATGAAATTAGCGAACGGCCTGCTATTTTTGATACCGAATTGGTTGGTGAAATACAGGATGAATTTTACAAAGGGCAGGGTGATATTTTAGATATGCCGCTCGAAATCATTTAGCGGTATTTATTGATGAATGTCCGGTAAAACATGTACATAAATCCGGGAATCAGTACACAATACATTTTAAAAAGAGAGGTGGCACTCATATATGATTTAGCATATATCAATAATGCAAGAATAAAGAACCCAAGTGATACAGTAAATATCTTTCCCCATATACTTTCGTAAAAAGTCTTTTTCCTTTCAATCGTTAATTGTTTTTGCGGTGATGATACCGGCGAGTGTGCAGTTTCCACTTTAGATAAAACAGTTACTTTATTTGTTTGATTAAATAATTCTACCTGTTTCAAAAAAAAATCAAGGAAGTTAGTATATGTATCTTTCCGTTCACCATACATATCTGTTATCTTCCACTCGTCACCATTCCTGAATTTGATTTCTAAATACCGGTATTCTCCTCTATAGCGTCCTTTGTCTGTACCGTTCTTATATGCTTTTATATTTTCCCAGGCATATCTCTTTTCGAGTTGGTGTTTAAATATAAAATTAGAAGACAACAACATTCTTTCCAACCCATTCTCTCTTATTGTAAATGTCGCCTCCGTGCTAAGAAAGAGTATAACCAAATACATCAACCCAACCATTACAACTGTTGTAAAGATTGCATTTGCTCCTAAAAACGTACTGATAAAAGTTATACTCATAGCAATACTTACGGCAATTGAAACAGTACCCAAAAGTCCAAAAGGTAATACCTTACAATTGTATTTAACTTGCAAATCTACCATGCTGCTTACCACAGTTCGTCTTCGCTAATATCTGCCGGTTTTTTGAATTGAAACAACTTTCTTGTTTCTATTTTTTGTTTCTGTCGATCGATAATTAAATCCGTAATTATTTCTGCAGCATTTTCGCCTTTATGTTCCTGCATTAGCTTTCGAACTTTATCTTCATGTACATCAATTCTGTACAACAAATACAGCAAGTGTTCAAAATCATTATTAATCCAGTTGTTGATTTTTTGAATGATGAATTTTCTGAATTCAGCAAATGAACTAAAACTGACAGCGTTTTCTTCCAACAACTGTAGCGTGTACTCCTGTATTTTTATAGTATCTTCCATTGCTACGGATTAATATACTTTCTTTTCTGTGTTTTCCCTTATGGAATTAATGGACTACAAAACAACTTTCTCTATTCCCATTCCAAACAATGCAAAATCAAATCGCACCGGATCTTTGCTGTCAATCTTTCTTAAGTTACACGTTAATTCGGTAACTGTCAACCAATCCCGCTGTTTTCTTTCTATTAAATTTAGCTGTCTTGCATAATTTTCTACATGCACATCTAACGGACACATTAAAACTGATGGTTTTATATTTTTCCAGATGCCAAAATCTACTCCTCTTTTATCCTTGCGCACCATCCAGCGCATATACATATTCAGGCGCTTACATGTTGATTTTCGTTCAGGTGTTGCAATATGTTTTTTAGTTCTGCCTGGAAAATCTTCTAAAGAAAAAAATGTGTTATGAAAGTTGGTTAATGCCTGTTCTGCATCATCTTTCATAAATAATTTTTCTAAAGAATCTTGTACAGTATAATATTGTTTTAAAAATTCTATGAAATACAAAACATCGGTTGCATTAAATGTTCGGTGCACAAATGTGGTAAATGGTTTTAAATCATGAACGGAATGATTTAAAATAAAATCATGCGGACTATTATGCATCAACAGCATCAATTTATTACAACTGTTAATGATTGACTTACGATTTCCCCATGCTAAAGTTGCCGAAAATAATCCTGCAATTTCTATGTCTTGCTTTTTGGTAAAACGATGTGGAATGGAAATCGGATCATCTGCAATAAAATCTTTCCGATTATATTTATCGTGATAGAAATTTAAAATATCGATGGTTTGTTGCGAAATCATATTTGCGAACCACCGTTAAGCGATGAGTTATCACTGGATTGTTTTAAAATATAAAGAATCTGTTTACCTGAAAACCATAATCCGACAAATGCCAGCAGTGAGAGCAATGGAATATTTTTTTGCAGCAGGAAAAAATCGTATGCTCCATGCAATAGAATTGGATAAAGAAGTCCTTTTCGTATAAGTTCTGAACGATGTGTTAAATCAAATTTTGCCAACCCTACATAATAACCCATCACTACCGCAAAAATAGCATGTGCAGGAATGGCTGTAACCATACGCAGTAATGCCACACCAACGCCACCCGTTGAAACATATAAAATATTTTCAAAGGCGGCAAACCCCATACCTATCATCACGGCATATACAACTCCGTCCAATGGTTCGTTAAACTCTTCTCTCTTGAATAAAATATAGCGCAGAAAAAAAAACTTGGCAAATTCCTCACTCAGTGCCACCACCAGAAAGGCATATAATCCGGTGTTGATAAAACTTCCGGAAACATCAAACATTTGACTACCCATTACGCTGCTTATCCCAGCCGGAAAAACACTGAAGACACCAAATCCAAATGCCAGCAACATAAGCCATTTTGGTTCTTTATTAAACCTGTCCTTATGTATCACATACCCGCAAAACGCTAATGCGGGTGCAATGGCTAATATGATTAGTGTGTAACTCATTATTTGTTTTATTCTTCATTCGTGGAACAGCCTGTCCCGATTATTTCAGGAATGCAATCTGTTGAATTATAAAGATTGCTTCACAACGTTCACTATGAAGTATCTTTCATGTAATGTTATCCAATCGCATTTTTCAAATCTTCGATTAAATCGTCTGCATCTTCAATGCCTATACTTAAACGAACTAACGAATCGACAACGCCTGTTTTTTTACGCTCTTCTAAGGGTATGCTGCCATGCGTCATGGTTGCAGGATGACCAATTAATGACTCCACACCACCCAGTGACTCTGCTAAAGAAAATAATTTGGTGGAAGACAATAATTTATTTGCTGCTTCAATACTATCATCTTTTAAAGAAAAGGAAACCATGGCACCAAATAATCTCATTTGCTTTTTTGCAATCTCATGTCCTTTGTGTTCGGCAAAACCCGGATAATGTACTTCACCCACTTTAGGATTTGATTTTAAATACGCAGCAATTTTTTCCGCATTTTCGCAAGCACGCTGTACGCGTATATGCAATGTTTTAATACCGCGTAAAATTAAAAAACAATCCTGCGGGCCCGGCACTGCACCGCACGCATTTTGCAGGAAATATAATTGATCTGCCAGCACTTTATCTTTTACAACGATGGCACCATGAATAGCGTCGCTATGGCCACCCAAATACTTAGTGGCTGAATGTATAACGATATCAGCACCTAAATCCAGTGGCGTTTGCAAATAAGGCGATGCAAACGTATTGTCGACACACACTAATACATTATGTTTTTTTGCCAACGCGCAAACTGCCGCAATATCTACAATATTCAGCATCGGATTGGTGGGTGTTTCTATCCAGATTAGTTTTGTTTTTGAAGTAATGGCGTTTTCAATATTTGAAATATCGGTCATATCTACAAAAGAAAAATCCAACCCAAATCTTCCGAATACTTTTGTAAAAATTCTGTAAGTGCCACCGTATAAATCGTTGCACGAAATAATGTGATCGCCGCTGCTGAATAATTTAGCGATGGCATCCGTTGCTGCCAAACCGCTGGCAAAACAAATACCGTGATTGCCGTTTTCCAATGCTGCCAATTGATTTTGCAACACATCGCGCGTTGGATTGTGTGTTCGTGCATATTCAAAACCTTTGTGTACGCCGGGTGCATCCTGTACATAAGTTGATGTTTGAAAAATAGGCGTCATAATGGCACCGGAAGTGGCGTCCGGTTCTATCCCTGCGTGAATGGCTTTTGTTGCGAATTTCATTTGAATAGTATTTAGTAATTAGTACTGAGTACTTAGATTATTGTTTAATTATCTTCAAAGTTATCAAATAAAAAACCGCTTGCAAAAAATACAAGCGGTTTAAATCTTATTTTATATAAAAACTATGACCGCTTATCTATGATACAGCAGCATTTTGTATAGTTTTTAGTTGTTTTCATGGAGTGAAATTAAGAATTATTTTTTTATTTAAGCAAGATTTCCCTCCGCCAACTGGCGGATCGAAATGACAGAATGCAATTATTTCAACAAATTAATCACCAATCCGGATTTTAGTTTTGGTTCAAACCAAGTGGATTTTGGCGGCATGATATTGCCTGAATCTGCAATAGCGATTAGTTGGTCTAAAGAAACAGGATAAAAAGCAAAGGCTATTTTCATTTCTCCGGAATCAACACGTTTTTGCAATTCTCCTAATCCACGAATACCACCTACAAAATCTATGCGTTTGTCAGTGCGCTGGTCTTTAATGTTTAAGATGTCATCTAAAATATAGTTGGATAAAATAGTAACATCCAATACAGCAATCGGGTCGTTTTCGTCGTAAGTATTTTTGTTGGCTGTTAGTTTGTACCAGTTGCCGTTTACATACATCGAAAATTCGTGCAGTTGTGTTGGCTTGTAAATTTTGTTTCCGATTTTTTCTACTAAAAAATGTTGAGAAATTTTATTCAACAATTCTTCTTCATTCAATCCATTGATATCTTTTACCAAACGATTGTAATCCTGTATTTGTAATTGATTGCTTGGAAATAAACACGATAAAAAATAATTGAACGGCTCGTTTCCTGTATAGTTTGGATTTTCCTCACGTAGTTGTTTGCCCACTTTTGCAGAAGCAGCAGAACGGTGATGTCCGTCGGCAATATAACTTGCAGTTACTTTTTCCTTAAATAATTGAACTAGTTTATTGATGATGTTCTCATTCTCGATTTTCCATAACTGATGCCGTACATTTTGCGAATCCGTAAAGTCATTTTCTGCTGCGTGATGTTTGCAATAATGCTGAATGATAACATCAATCTCCTCTACAGCTTTATACGTTAAAAAAACCATACCCGGCTGCGCCATTTTGGTTTTCATGTGTTTAATGCGGTCGTTTTCTTTGGCAACTAAAGTAAGTTCGTGTTTCTTTATTTTATCATCAAAATAATCATCAATAGAACTGCCTGCTACTAAACCCGTTTGTGTTCTGCCATTCATGGTTTGTGCATAGATGTATAAACAAGGCATCGCATCTTGTACTAAAATTCCATCTTTAATAAAACCATCAAAAATTTCTTTTCCTTTTTGATAGACTTCATCCGCATACTGATCCACTTCGGTATCAAAATTAATTTCCGGTTTAGAAATTCTCAGAAAAGAATATGGATTATCTTTTGCTTCTGCTTTTGCTTCTTCAGAATTCAACACATCGTAGGGTTTTGCAGCAACTTTGTCGACAATATCTTTGCGCGGTCGTAATCCTTTAAATGGACGAATCGTTATCATTTTTTAACGGCTGTTTTTACGGTTGATTTTTTCTTTTTATCCACTCGTTTTTGTTTTAGCTTTTCAGTTGGTTTTAGTTTTTCTTCTTTTTTATCGGAAAAAGTTTCTATGCCATACTTCTGAAAAGAACCATCTGTAAAAGCACTTAAAGCACGCTGATAAATCAGATTTTGTTCATTTGAAATCTGATAGTAGGCACTGCTGTTCCATAAACTTTGTGCAAGCAACGCTTTTAACTGATTTTGGATTACGGGAATACTTCTACTATAGTTTTCAGAGGAATCAGGTTCTACTTTTTTTGTTTTTGCAAAATCATAAAACTTTTTGAGGAATGCTGAATCTGCTTTGAAATTCTTTATAAATACATCCAACGTAGGATATTGTTTTTCCAGTGCCGAACGGTTGTTATCTACATATGCCAGTAAAAACTGACTGAACGAACCGGAACGAACGAGCTTTCCGTAAAACTTAGAAGTCCACGTAGTATCGAGTCCCACAAAGATATCCGGTGTAATACCACCTCCTCCATACACAATGCGTTTGCTGTTGGTGAAATATTTAGTAGAATCAATTATTTTTATTTTTGAAGAGTCAAATAACTCTCCACTCTCATATCTTTCTTCTAAATCTTCCTGATATTTTTCTACTCCTTTCGCATATGACTTCTGAATATTTCTTCCACTTGGTGTGTAATAATGTGCCATTGTTAGTCTTACAACCGACATATCCGGCAGGGTATATCCTTTTTGTACCAATCCTTTTCCATAAGTTCTTCTGCCTATAACAAGGCCTCTGTCCCAGTCCTGCACAGCTCCTGAAACAATTTCTGAGGCAGACGCCGTATTCTGGTCTACCATAACAACCAGTTCTCCTTTTTCAAAATTACCTTCAGTTGTAGCATTCAAATCTATCCGTGGCTGAGAGCGGCCTTCAGAATACACCACTAATTTCCCTTCGCTTAAAAATAAATCGGAAAGTGCATGTGCCTGATTCAGGTAGCCTCCACCGTTGCTTGTTAAGTCTAAAATTATTTTTTTAGCTCCCAGTTTTTTTAAAGAATCAATAGCTGCCTTTGTTTCTTCTGTGGCTGTTGCAGAGAATCGTTCCAATTTTACATATCCGATTTCGGGTGTAGCCATGTATTGCGCACCAATAGCAAAAATCGGTATTTTATCTCTGGTAATTTCAAACTCCAGTAATTCCGGTTCACCACTTCTTTTTATTTTTATCATCACTTTCGTGCCTTTCTTTCCGCGGAGTTTTTTAAATACCCCATCATTGTTTATACCTACACCGGCAACTTTCGCTGTATCAACAAAAATGATTTTATCACCGTCTTGTATGCCTACTCTTTGCGAAGGGCCACCACTTATTACATGCACCACCTGAATGGTATCTTCATAAATCTGGAACTGGATTCCTACTCCTTCAAAATTTCCTTCCAGCGGTTCATTCGCTTTCTTAATCTCTTCTGCATTCATATATACCGAATGCGGATCGAGTTTTTTAAGCATCTCTGTGATGCCTATCTCTACTAAAGAATCAATGTTTGCATCGGTTACATAATAATTATCAAGCAGGTTTAAAAATGTAGCCATTTTTTGCTGATACATTTGTGCCTGCGAAAAATATGCAGTAAAAAGTATGCAGTATGCAGTAAATAAAATCTTTTTCTTCATTATAATCTATAAGCAATTAAAAATACAATTTTAGCGTTTGGCAGAATGTTATACTTTCTTATTTTTTGTGCGAAAGCGGATGTTTAATAATTCAACAACAAAAGAAAAAGCAACAGAAACATAGATAAATGATTTTTCTACTTCTCTGCCCATACCTTCCATAATAAGTGTTACACCAATCATAATTAAAAATGACAAGGCAAGAATTTGTAAACTTGGATGTTTATTTACGATTTTACTTACCGGTTCTGTAAACTTCATCATTACCAGCATAGATAATACTACAGCAACTATCATAACAATTATTTCTTTTACTATTCCTATAGCAGTTAGAATTGAATCGAAAGAAAAAACAAGGTTTAACAATGCTATTTGAATGAGTACCGAAGTAAAGGAAGATTTTGCTTCAGCTTTGTTAACATTAAACTCGTCGTCATCACCGGTGATTTTATGGTGGATTTCGGTGGTAGATTTATAAATAAGAAAAATACCTCCTAATAATAAAATGATGCCTTTTCCTGTAAGCTCAAACCCAAATGAAGACGGTAGTATGTTTTTATTCAACCCTAAAATATAACCCAGAAAGAATAACAAAATAATTCTGAGTATTAATGCTAAGGTTAAACCAAGGTTTTGTCCTCTTTTTCTTTCTTCCGGCTTTAATTTTTGTGTTACAATTGAAATAAAAATTATGTTATCCACTCCTAAAACTATTTCTAAAAACGTAAGTGTAAGTAAACTAACCCATGTGGCGGGTTCTGCAAAAATGCTAAAATCCATATGTAAAAGTATTGCTGAATGCAAATATACATTTTGCGGCAATTAATTTATAATTCAGGTGAAAGGTACTGACTATGCTTCAAAAACCCAATTGGGTGTAGCATCCGAAGATATTTTATATAAAGCCGTCTGTTTTTATTTTGTCAGTACTCCTAATAATAAGATGACTAACAAAATCAGAAAATACTGAAAGGCTTGTACTTCCTTTGGGATTGGTAATTGTTTTTTCATCTTTTTTTGGTATTTGTATATCAAATTATACCAAAACCTACATATTGTCAATTATTTTAATGCATTCTATTCCAATATGTACTATGTTGAAATGTGGAAAAGAGTGATAAGTTGTAAGTAATAAGTTGAAATATAGATAAATTGTTCAGGGTTACGTTCTGTCAATTCCTTTGTATTGTAAATCGTGCTGGTAGTAAAACAAATCCCAGTTTCCATTCACATACTCTAATGCCGTAAGATTTTCTACCCAATCTCCGCTGTTCAAATACATAGCTTTTCCTTTATCTGTGATTACCTCGCGAATTTGCGGTTTATGAATATGACCACAGATAATATAATCATATCCTTCTTCGATACCAATTTCTATGGCTACATCTTCAAAGTCCTGCACTTTACTTTTTACAAGCGATTTTACTTTATCTTTAATATATTTTGAGATGAAAATTTTATCCTTGCCATATTTCATTCTCACATTATTCACATACCTGTTAATCTGCCAGATAGTATCATATGTTCTGCCACCAAGCTTTGCCAGCCACCTCGCAGAGCCACCCACCGATAAATCATACTTATCCCCATGAAAAATCCAGTGTTTTTTACCATCCAACTCTAAAATAATTTCATCGCGCAATTGCAAGGTATCAAATTTATACCCTGAAAAGTTACGCATATGGTCATCGTGGTTACCTGTAACATAATACACCGGAATGCCTTGTCTTGCCATATCTAAGACCAAAAACACGTTTTCTATATGTTCCTTAGGGAAATAACCTGCACCAAAATTCCAAATATCCAGCCAATCGCCGTTTATAATCAATATAGTTGGTTCAATACTTTTTAAGTAGCGGTTCAATTCTTCGGCATGGCATGCCCTTGTACCCAAATGGATATCCGATATTATACAAACTTCTACCTTACGCTTATCTTCTGCCATACTTTTTAAAAGTAAGAAGGAATTCCGAAGGTTCGGAATAAAAGTGGTTTCTTTTTTATTAAAAAACTGTGTACTAATGCGGTTTAACTGTTTTTAAGTAATAATCTTTTAAAATTAACTTAACCAACTAAAATCTTGTATATTTTTTACTTTTTGCCATATTTGTATAACAAGAAGAATAAATTATTCACATTTTAAAAATTATAACATGTCTTACGCAAAATTAGAGTACATTTGGTTAGATGGTTACAAACCAACACAAAGCCTACGTAGTAAAACAAGAATCGAAAGAGATTTCACGGGTAAGTTGGAAGATTGTCCAACATGGTGTTTTGATGGTTCTTCTACAGAACAGGCTCCGGGTGGCTCATCAGATTGCTTATTAAAACCGGTTTTCATTTGTCCCGATCCTGACCGTAAATTCGGTTATTTAGTAATGTGTGAAGTATTATCTGCTGATGGTACGCCGCATGAATCTAATGGTCGTGCTACGATTGATGATGATGACAACGATTTCTGGTTTGGTTTTGAACAGGAATATTTTATCTGGAATACAAAAACAGAAAAACCTATTGGCTGGGGCGATTTTACTCCAAGTGGTGAGCCTGGTCCTCAGGGTCCATACTATTGTTCTGTCGGTGCCGGCAAAGCAGTTGGCCGTGATATCGTGGAAGAACACTTAGATTTATGTTTGGAAGCAGGATTAAACGTGGAAGGTATCAACGCTGAAGTTGCTATCGGACAGTGGGAATTTCAGGTTTTTGCTAAAGGTGCAAAAGCAGCAGGCGACCAAACATGGATAGCTCGTTACTTATTAGAAAGAACTGCTGAGAAATATGATTATGCTATCAACTGGCATTGCAAACCGTTGGGTGCTACAGACTGGAATGGTTCAGGTATGCACGCAAACTTCTCCAATACTGTTTTACGTACAAGTGGCAAACAGGAGGACTTTAATGCAATTTGCGAATCATTTGCTCCATATGTAAAAGAACATATTGATGTATATGGTGCAGATAATCATATGCGTTTAACCGGAAAACATGAAACACAATCTATCGATACCTTTAGCTATGGCGTTTCTGACAGAGGTGCTTCTATTCGTATCCCGATTGCTGCGGTAGAAAAAGGCTGGAAAGGCTGGTTAGAAGACCGTCGTCCAAATTCTGCAGCAGATCCGTATAAAGTAGCTGCGAGAATTGTAAAAACTGTGAAAATGGCAAAGGTGTAGATTAGTAATTAGTACTAGTTAATAGTTTTGCATAATAAAAAAACCGACCTTATTGGTCGGTTTTTTATGTATTGAAATGTAAATAGAGATAATTATTGTATCAATTTTGTATCCACTAATGCATCTAACAAGCCTTCTCTGAATTGCCAGTTTTGATGTAATGTAATTTGAGCACTGTTATATATGTCCGGCTTCAATAAATATTGCGCATTTTGAAATGCCTCCTGCCGGATAAACTGAAATGCTAATTGTGTCGTAAAGTTTTCACCAAATATTGGATCTAAAATATCACCAATAAACAATCCATGAAACAAATAAGCCGATTCTACATTATATTGTTTTTTTAATTCATCAATTATAAAAGGGGATGCTTTTACGAGTGCTTCTCCAAATTGTAAATAATCATTTTTAAAAGCCGTATCCCCATTGACGTCGTAAACAGCGCGTGCTAAATCAACTGTTAAATGTGCATTCAAACCGGCTGATGCTGTACGCATTTTAGGTTCATTTGAAAAACACAGCTGATAGTATTGTTTCCAGTGATATTCCGGTACTTTACCGGTTAAATGATCATGCAGGTTAAACAAATATCTTTTGGAAAAAGCAATGGTTATATCTTTTGCTTTTTGAATAGTCGAATATTTTTCGGGTTCGTTTTGTAAAGATAAGATTGCCTGATTGGTAGTTTGTTCATATATCAACGGAAATAAACCGCGGTTATCATTTCGTTGCTGAAATATTTCTGTGATGCGATGCAGTTTATATTGTACCTGCAATTCTGAAGTCATATTTGCTGTATCACTAAGCTGCAGCAACTCGTTCATTTCTTCAGGTGAAAGCGTATTTTCTAACTGAACTTTTGAACAAGCAGAAAAAAGGAGAGAAAACAATATACTATACAAAAATATCTTCATCTGTCGGAATCAGAAAGTAAACAGCAAAACTTGATAATTGTTGAACAGGATTTATTTTAATTGTTGCTGAAAAAAGTCGCTCATCTTTTCAAATGCATGTTTACCCTGTTCTGTATTAAAAAATAAATGCGGAATTCCATGCGGTAAATTATACCAGTGTGCTTCTAAATGACCGTTTAGTTCTGCTTCCAATTGCTTCACCCGCCAAATCGGACACATCGGGTCTACGTAAGCAAAATGTCCCTGGACTTTTTTATCAATTAAGGAAGAACAACTTTTTGGAATGCCACTTCCTTTTAATCCAAAAGAATGATGAAAAACTACCGGTGCCTTTACTTCAGGACGAATGGCAGCATGCAGGACAAAACCACCTGTTAAACATTGACCAATCACACCTATATTATTCTCATCTATGTTTTCAAATTCTTTAAACTGATCTAAAATTTCAAAAAATTCTGCCAACGGTGCATTGCCTGTCGGTTCATTATTTCTTACCAAACTGCTCATTAAAAATTGCACACAATAGTTACGTAGTGAAGAACCACCGCTGTATAAATCAGGAATCAGAACATTATAATTTCCTTCGTCGCTTAAAATTTGCGCGCACTTATGTGTTGTTTTCTGGATGCCTGTTAAATCCGGCAAAAACAAAATACCGGGACGTTTTTCATCTGAAGATGCTTCATATAAAAAAGCATCCATCGTACGATTTAATAATGGCAGTTGTACTGTTTGCATGTCAGCTGGTTTTTCTTTTAGTAGAAATATAATACAAAATATGAGAAAGACCTAATCCGCAAATAGGAGCATACATCATTGTAATGGGGAGTTTATAACGAACTACCGGTAAAATTCCATAAATCAGCAAGAAATAAAACATAGTTCCGATAAACAATAATGAGATTATTTTCTTTTGCTGAAGAGATGCAATTAATCCTATGAAATAAAGAAAATAGCAGGCTGATAAAAAGAGTAATATAAATACACCCAACCCGATTTCTGTTATTGTTTTAGTTGCGAAAAATAATTTAACCTGCTGCCATAAGCCAAGTGTGTAGCGTTGATTATAATCCCATTTTACCTGATTTTTTATATGCAGTTTCTCCAGAAAATTTTGAGTCCCCATATTTATCATCATGCGCACCATTCCTAAGGCAGTCGCTTTCATAAATGGCAATCGATGTTCCGCCAAATATTCTTTAGAAAATTTTTTATAGTAATCTTCGTTTTCAAAAGTTGCATATTCCCACATTTCTAAAGTCGAATTTGGAATTCGTGTGGCATTCGGATATTGTTGTTTTAAAATGCGTAAATTTTGATTACCAATGGAATCAAAATTTTGTTTGGTTAAAGTTGCTTCCGTTAAAGGAACGCTGTTATAAAACAAGGACAACCCTGAAATACTGCACATACTAAAGTGATTAAACTTCTCATAGTTTCTGTACATCCAAGGCAATATCAACAGTATAGAGAAAAGAAATACAACTGCTGACTTAATTAGTTTTTCTTTCCATGAAAATTTTTGCCAGATAATGATGAACATTATTATTGCTAAGGGAAAATATTGCATCACCGGTTTTATAATAATATTGATACCAATTAAAATCCCGATTAAAATAAAATAGTAAGTATTCTTCTTATCTAATGCAACAATGAGAATATATAAAGTAATCAAAAGTAAGGTAGAGAATAAAATATCGGGATATAAAAAATGGCATATTAATATCTGATGCGGATCAATGGCCAATATAAAAGCTGCCGTAACTGCTGCAACTTCATTAAATACTCTTTGTGTGATTTTATATATCAGATAAATACTAAAGCAATTCATCAGAATTTGAAGCAGTAAAATCAGCCACGGTTTAAACCCGACAAAAAAATAAATTATTGCCAGAAATGCAGGATAACCCGGTGTACGCATTTGGTTTCCGGCAAATGAAAAATGATATAAAATTTGTTTGGCAAGAATCTGGTATAATACAGCATCGCCTGCAATTACCTGCGACTTCTCTATTTCAGCTGACCACGGCTGATAAATAAGAAAAAAAACAAGTCTCAGAAAAAGTGCGAAAAGCAACAGATGCTTTATCTTAATTTTAGATAACATGTATAAAAATACTAATTAGGATTTATCTTTTTAAAAAGTTTTTGGTGATTTCATTGAGTGCATTCACCTTTTCTTCAAAGTTTCCCTTTAACGTGTTTCTGTATTCGTTGAGGTTTAAAATTAAATCGTTAATATTTTCAGGCAGCATTTCTTCGAAAAATTCTCGTATTCTTTTAGATAAGGTCGGTGATTTTCCATTTGTGGAAATCGCTATTTTCAAATCGCCTTTACTTACTATTGAGCCCAAATAAAAATCACACAACTCTGGCGTATCCGCTACATTGATTAAAATGTTTTTAGATTTTGCCGCTTTATAAACCTGATGATTTAATTCTTTATCTGCCGTTGCTGCAATCACGAGTTGTTTATTTTCCAGATCTGAATCTTCAAATTCTTTTTCTATCAAAACGGCCGACGGCCGACCATCGATTATCAACCGAATCTCTTGTGAAATTTGTTTGGCCACCACCGTAATATTTGCATTCGGTGAGTTTTTCAAAATAAAAGAAAGTTTTTCTGTGCCCACAAATCCGCCACCAACAATTAAAATATTGAAGTTTTCGGTTTTGAGAAATATGGGATAGAGTGTGTTCAATTTGATAATTAGCTAATTTGATAATGAATTTACCTCAATAACTTCACCTATAATAATAATTGCGGGTGATGTAATGTTTTCTTGAGTTACTTTTTCTTGTATGGTTGATAAATTTCCGCTTACAATTTTTTCATTGGGCAAAGTTCCGTTTTGAATGATGGCAATCGGATAATTTTCCCGTTTGTATTTTTTAAAAATCTCTACAATTTCATCGAGCTTACCAATGCCCATTAAAATAACAACCGTTGCTGATGATTGCGCAGCCAATTCAATATCTTCTGATAGTTTTCCGCAAGAAGTGGTGCCTGTCGTCATCCAAACACTTTCGGTAATACTACGTTTGGTCAATGGGATTTTTTGAGCTGTTGCCAGTGCTGTGGCACTTGAAATACCGGGAATTACTTCGGTAATAATTCCATGTTTTTCTGCGTACTCTATTTCTTCCTGTCCGCGACCAAACACAAATGGATCGCCGCCTTTTAAACGAACCACCACTCCATGTTTATTGGCATTTTCAACAATTTGCTGGTTAATTTCATCTTGCTTCATGTAATGTGTACCTGCGCGTTTTCCGCAGAAAACATGAATGGCATTTGGTGCATGTTGCAATAATTCTTCGCTGACTAAAGCATCATACATCACCACATTCGCTTGCTGCAAGGCTTTAATTCCCTTTAACGAAATCAATTCCGCATCACCCGGACCGGCACCTACGAGTATGAGTTTTTTTTGAGACAAGAATTACGCTTTATAACTACTTTCCACCACTACTTTATCTTTATTTAAGGATGCTTCGCGATGTGAAATTACATCTTTTAAAAAGTAAGAGAATTGTTTAACATAGTTTTCTGCAAATGCTGCCTCCGGTTCGTGTTGGTTGATTTGTAGCACTAAATTTTCAAACCCGTCTTCTATCTTGAATTCACTTGTCTTTACCAGATGTTCATCAAAATCTTTCAGGATTTTTATTTGTGTATTGCATTCCACATCTTTGCTCAGCAACAACGCTTTCGCTCCAATAATAAAACCTGTATAAGCGTAATAAATCGCTTCCGGAAATTTATTTTTTGACAGGTGTTCTTTCGCATCCATTAATTTATTTTCAGCATCTTTGATGATGCCGCCAACCATATCGTACATCACACCGGCGCATTCTCCAACTCCAATTTCAGGAATAAAATTTTCTATCCCATCATAATCGATAAAGTCATCATCTACATACAAATCAACATTGGCTAATGGTTTCAGTAACCCGTAAAAATAATTTTTGCCTTGTCGTCTGTAATAATCATTGAAGTATTCACCTTCTGTGCTATTGCTTTCGTAATCATTTAAAATAATGCGCAACATTTCAGGTGTTCGTTTAGTAGGAATTTTGACAATTTTATCGCCAACAGAACCAACACCGTTTACATCCACTCCGCCGCCTAAAACAACCTGCATCGCCGGTGCCACGCGTTCACCCACTTTTATAGAACTGCCGTGCAATCCAATGTTTGCTGCCATGTGCTGCCCGCATGAATTCATACAACCACTGATTTTTATTTTTATTTCCGAATCAAAAATCAAATGATAAAATTCATCAAAGATGACATCTTCTAAAATCTTGCCAAGTGTCATACTATTCGTTACACCAAGGTTGCACGTATCTGTACCTGGACAAGTGGTCACATCTGCAATGCTGTCAAAACCCGGTGTGGCGAAATTCATTTTATTTAATTCCTGATAGAAATACGGCAGTGATTCTTGGCGCACAAACTTCAACAATAAACCTTGATTCATCGTAATGCGCATATCTTCTGATGCATAATTTTGCACCATCTCTGCAATTTTTCTAGCTTCATCCGGTTTGATATCCCCTTTGGTTACTTTCAACGCTACTGAAAAAAATCCTTTTTGTTTTTGTTCGGAAACATTGGTCTTTAACCAGTCTTCAAAGCGTTGTTTATCTTGAATCTCTACCTGTGGTGCAATGTTATTGTGCGTTGGTTCGCCTACATCAACTTTTGTAGTATCTATCTTAAAAGACTTTACTTTATTAGCTTTTCGTTCGATTTCTACTAACTCCAAAAATTTATCCAAGCCTAAATCTTTTATCAAATATTTCATGCGTGCTTTATGTCTACGCACACGCTCACCATATCTGTCGAACACCCGTAAAGCCGCTTCCATAAACGGAATGATTTGATCTTCGTGTAAAAACTCATACGCAGTTTGTGCCAAAATTGCCTGTGCACCTAAGCCTCCACCAACCACTACTTTGAACCCGCGTTCACCATTTTCTATGCGTGGAATAAAACCAAAATCATGTAGAAATGTGTAAGCAGAATCTTTGTCAGAGGAAGAAAAAGCAGGTTTAATTTTTCGACCCATATCCTGACAAATCGGATTTCGTAAAAAGAATTCGAAAGCTGCTTGTGCATACGGCGACACATCAAACAATTCATCTGCATCGATGCCTGCTTTGGAAGATGCGGTAATATTTCTTACAGTGTTGCCGCATGCCTCTCTGCCTGTTGCGCCTACATCTTCCAAGCCTGCCCAGATGGCGGGTGCATCGGTTACTTTTACGTAATGTAATTGTATGTTTTGACGTGTGGTTAAATGCAAATTAGAACTGGCGTATTGCTCGGATAATTCCGCCACGCGCACCAATTGTTTGGGTGTAATTTTTCCGAAAGGAAATTTGGTGCGAAACATCTGCACGCCGAGCTGGCGTTGTCCGTATACACCACGTGTTAAACGGAAAGCTTTGAATTTGTCTTCCGGAATTTCATTGTTTTGAAAAGCGTTAATTTTTTGCTGCAACTCAAAGATATCTTTAGCTGCTTCCGGTGAAATGTTTTTAGTAATGGTTACTGACATACTTTTCTTTTTTGTCATTTTGAACGAAGTGAAGAATCTTGCAAGATTTCTCGCTACGCTCGAAATGACATTTACAAAAAAACCTATCTTTTACAGATAGGCGTTTAATTTTTATATAAATATCAACCTATCCGACTACTGCGGA
>DAORIK010000015.1:22516-38311 GCA_035438465.1 Chitinophagales bacterium
TTACAGATAGGCGTTTAATTTTTATATAAATATCAACCTATCCGACTACTGCGGACAAGAACAACAACAATTGTATAGATTGATAATTAGTTGCATTTGAAATTAAAATTAGTATTTTTTGTGGAAATAGGAAAGGTGTTAATGATTTGATAAAGAGTTTACTCATTCTCAGCCACTACTTCTTGTACTTCAGGCACAAAACGTTTCAATAAGTTTTCGATGCCTTGTTTTAGTGTAACTGTACTTGACGGGCAACCGCTGCATGAACCTTGTAGTTGAAGTGTCAATTTCCCATCTTCAAATTTTACAAAAGAAATATTGCCGCCGTCCATTTCTACAGCGGGTTTCACGTATTTATCCAAGGCACCTTTAATGCGGATTTCCACATCAGAGTCATTTTCATTGATTTCGTTGGAAGCCGTTTTTGCAAGTTTCACAAAATTCTCATTCAAAATAACACCTTCTTCATCGATGTACTTTTTCAAAAATTCTTTAATAGGAATCATCATTTCTGCCCATAGCAATTCTTCCTGTTTGGTGATGGTGACAAAATTATTGCTGATGAATACATTCGTTACTCCCTCAAAGCCGAACAAGGCTTTAGCCAAAGGTGCTTCGTTGGTTTCGTCTGTATGCTGAAATTCGACAGCATCGTTCAGCAATAAAGCTTTATTGGTTACGAATTTTAAGGTATTAGGATTGGGTGTAGATTCTGTATAAATCATCACCGGTATTTTTGTTGTAGATTCCATTTCTTTTTGTATTTAGATTTCTTTTATAACGTTTTATTGGTGGTACAAGTTCATAAGTTTTCTCACTACGTTCGAAATGACAGCTCACTCATTTTTAGTTTGGTGCTTAATTCTTATGCGTAATGGTTGGTGTCGCTTGTGCGGTTGGTAAAATTAAAATTTCCTCAATATTCACGTGTACTGGCTGTGTTGCCATAAAATAAATACTTTCAGCCACATCTTCTGCTTTCAACGGCTGATAACCTTCGTACATGGAATCGGCTTTTTGCTGATCACCTTTAAAACGCACTACAGAAAATTCAGTTTCAGCTGCACCCGGACTGATAACAGATACTTTAATATTGTACGGCAATAAATCAATCCTGGAACTCCTGGAAATGGCGCGAACAGCATGTTTGGTGCCGCAGTATACATTTCCGCCTCCATAAGTGTCCCAGCCTGCTAATGAACCGACGTTGATGATATGTCCTTTCTTTCGGGCAACCATTAGTGGTGAAATCTCCCGTGTCATATACAACAAGCCTTTTACATTGGTATCAATCATCTGATTCCAGTCTTCATATAAGCCTTCATGAATCGGACCACGACCTACAGCAAGACCGGCATTATTTAGCAGTACATCTATATTTTTCCAATCTCCGGATAATGAGTTCACTGCTTGTTGTACTTCCTGTAAATTTTGTACATCAAAACACAAACTCAGCACCTCAATATTATGAGTTGATTTTAAATCGCTTTCTAATTTTTGTAAACGCTCTTTTCTTCTTCCGGTAATAATAATATTCCAGTTGTTTTTTGCAAATAAGTGTGCGGCGGCTTCTCCAAAACCCGAAGTTGCGCCTGTAATAAGAATAATGCTCATTTAGTGATTGCCATTAAAGTGTAAAACCGATGCAAGTTAGATAATATTATGCTTTTTTCGGAAAATACCTTTCTCTGAGTTTTAAAAAGGGAATTTCAATTAAACGTCCTACAATTATTCCAAACCCAATTGTCACAATCATATAGATTACAAAAACAATATAACCATTTAGTGTATTTCCCTGAAGCCACAAAAAATTATACATGATTGTTTTTACCATCAGATGCCAAAGGTATATAGAGTAGGAATAGAATCCTATTTTTGCAATAGTGTTGAATACACTGTTTCCCAAAATCTTACTCACTTGTCTCTCAAAATTTTTATTGTTTAATAATAAAATTAATAGAAGCCCGAACGAAATACTAATGGCAGACAGCCCAAAACTGGATAGATAAAGTTGTGAAGGATATTGATCGATATCCCAAATAAAAGGGAGAGATAAGCCCATTGCCACAAAGACATACATTATCTTTTTATGCCGCATTATATTCACTATTATTTCCGGCTTTTTTCTGGATATATGCGCAATTAACAATCCTATTATCAGAGAATCTATTCGCAAATGTGTAGGAAATAAGTGCGTGTGTGTTGAAAATTCAGGATATAAAAAAAACATTGCTGCCTTTGCTGCTATCCCATATATTATTATCATTATGGAGCCTGTTAAAATTATTTTTGACGGATTTTTACTGTATTTGATGATTAGAAGAAAAAGAATGACAATTAAAAAATAAAAATGCTCCTCAATGGCTAATGACCATGTGTGATCAGATTTCGGGAAATAATTCTGAATGAAAAATAATTGCCTGAGTGCAAAATCCCAGTACACATTTCCAAAGAACAAATACTGATATAGAATTGAACAAAGAATTAATATCCAAAATCCCGGATAAATTTTAAATCCTCTCCGGATTAAAAACAACTTACCGTCAAATTTTTTTGATTTTTCATATTCATCAAATATCAACCCTGATACTAAAAATCCGCTTAAAACAAAAAACAACTCTACCCCAATCCACCCGATTTTTTTTGCTAGTCCAAACGTTCCTGAGTATCCAAAGTGCCGGAATAAGGTCAATAATATGGCAATTCCTCTTAGAAAATCTATTGTCTTGTTTCTCATAATTTTACTACTTTTATTCTGCATTCATACAAAACAATAGGACGCTGTGTTAAAAATACACAAAAAACCAACATTTAAAAACAAGCATGATGACGATTCAAGAAGCACAAAACACTATTGACAAATGGATAAACAGCACCGGCATCCGTTATTTTAATGAGTTAACAAATATGGCAATATTGACGGAAGAAGTAGGAGAAGTTGCCAGAATTATTGCCAGAAAATATGGGGAACAATCCTTTAAAGAATCAGATAAAGACAAGGACTTAGGTGATGAATTGGCGGATGTGCTCTTTGTATTAGTATGTATTGCCAATCAAACCGGTGTAAATTTAACTGAGGCATTAGAGAAAAATCTAAAAAAGAAAACAATACGGGACACCGAACGCCACCGGAATAACGATAAATTGAAATAGCTTTCCCTATAAAACTTAACATGTAAACTAAAAGTTAAGTCGTATTTTGTATTTCTAAAACTAATCATATGAAAACTGTAAAATGGATTTTAATTTCGGTAGTTGTCTTATTGCTGGCAGCAACGGCAAGCACATTCTTTATGTCTGAAAACTTCAGAGTGTCGCAAACACAAGTAATAAAAGCTTCACCGGAAGCTGTCTTTAACCAGTTAAACACCTTAAAAAATTGGGAAAACTGGTCATATTGGTATGCACAGGATGATAAAATGGCTATGACGTATAATGATATTGCTTCAGGGCAAGGGGCCAGCTATTCCTGGAAAAGTGAGAAAAAGGAACTTGGCAGCGGTTCTTTAACAATTACGACATCGCAGCCAAGTGCTTATTTGCAATGCAAATTATCATTTGACGGTTATGGCGATTCCTGGTCTGAATATATTTTAAAACCTGTAGATGGCGGAACAGAACTGACCAGTGCCATGAATACGGAAACTAAAGGCATTTTTAGCAAACTAATGGCGAGATTAATGATGAAACCGATGATGATTAAAGCATTTAAAGCAAGTGCTGAAAAGATGGATGCGTATCTTCAGTCAAATCCAGGTGCAAATACCTCTGCTAAACCAATAGATTCTGTTTCTGCAAAACTGATAGATTCTGTCTCTGTGAGAATAACTCCTTCTCCTAACGATTGTACATCTGTAAAAAAATAAGCAACAATGGCATATTTTTATATAAAATACGGACAATTTGTCCGTATTTTTTGTTTTTAGTTGGTTAATCTACGCTTGGTATGGCTTTTGAAAAATTCATAGCGTACAATTATTTATCACTAAAAAACAAAATAATATGAGAACTTTAGTAAAAACAAAATGGGACGTACCAACCACAAACCGTTTTTTCTTTGACGACATTTTCGGAAGAGATTTTTTTGATTTCACTCCAAATCATTTAGTAAAAAGCACGCCATCAGTAAATGTAAAAGAAAATGACAAAGAATTTGGCTTAGAGGTAGCTGCTCCCGGTTTAGAAAAACAAGATTTCAATGTAGAATTGAACGACAATGTTTTGACTATTTCTGCGGAAAAGAAGTCAGAAACGGCGGAAAACAATGAACAAACAAAATTCACACGCAAAGAATTTTCGTACACTTCATTTAAAAGAAGTTTTACACTCGACGAAGAAAGTGTAGATGCAGAAAACATCGTAGCAAAATATGAAAACGGAATTCTGCATGTTTCTATTCCTAAAAAAGTAAAAACAGAAGAAGAGAAAAAAGCAAAAACAATTTCTATTTTATAAGTATTGATTAGGTTTTTTTAATAAGAAAAGCATCCGTCAATTGACGGATGCTTTTTATTTTGTATACCTCTTTATTTACATTTTAGCTTTTAACTTATCGGCATATTTGGAGTCCATAGATTTTAACTCTTCCAGCATTTTTTGTGCATTACTTTTTTTGTTTTGTTTAATATAAACCTGACCGAGGTAATATCTTGCCAGTTCTGACTTTGAATTGTATTGCAACGCTTTTAAATAATCAGATTCTGCTGCAGTATAATTTTCCTGTGAATAATCAATCCAACCTAATTCAATCCAGGCGTCTGCATATTTCGGATCTAATTCTACAGCCTTGTACAGATATGGCTTTGCTTCATTGTATTTTTCTTTTTCATTCAAAATCCAGCCAAGTCTGTAATTGGATATCGCACTTTTATTTTCAATGGCTAAACTTTTTTTATAGTATTCGGTAGCTTTGTCTAAATCTTCTAAATCTTTTACGCCATAATAAATATCAGCCACATTAGCAGCATAGGTAGCATTCTTAGGATTGAGGTTATGTGCTTTGATATAATTATCCAATGCATTAGATTTCTGATTTAACTGGCTGTATGCATAGCCTAATTCATTATAAGCCGCTGCATATTCATCATCTAATTTTATTGCTGCCAATTCATAATCCACCGCCTTCTGGTATTTTTCATGCTCATTCATTATATAGCCAAGTTTATAATTGGCTACCTTGGGATCTTTTCCTAAGTCTAAACACTTTTTATAATAAATCTCGGCATTGTTGTAATCTTTATCCGTAAAATAAACATCCGCAATTCCTTTTACGGCACTTTTCTCATTTGGGTTTAAGTCAAGGGCTTTTTTATATTTCTCAATAGCTTCGTCATCTCGTTCAAGCATATATAAAGCATAGGCATATTCACTGTATAGTTTTGCGGTAGGTGCAACTTTTATTCCTGCTTCCGCTGTTCTTAAAACGTCTGAATATTTTTCCAGTTCATTTTCACACCATGCAATGTCATAATAGGTGGTTCCGTTTTTGGGGTTTAACTGGCTTGCTTTTTTAAACCACTTTAATGCCATTTCATAATCCTGATTATCTTCAGCAGTTTTTGCTTTTTCCAGGGCAGATTTTTCTGTTTCTCCCTGTGCATATGTAATATTCAGCAACAGAAACAAGCTTAACGCTATTAAAATTATTTTTTTCATAGTATTTGTTTTTGTGTTAGTTAAATTTAAAGAAAATTATTCATTCTTATGTTTATTTTAATACCCAAATCATGGTATCTTTTCTATAAAAATTTAATGTTATTCGTTATATTTAGGCATCTGAATTTATTCATTATAAAAAAACAAATTAATAGCTATGACTATTCAAACGCCATTAGAAAAATTATATTACTGGAAGGAACAAAAACCAGACCAAACATTTTTACGACAACCATTTAATGGTGAATGGATTCATTATTCATGGAAGAAAGCCGATGATGAGATTCGCAGAATGGCTGCTTATCTGAGGTCTTTGAATTTGCCGCCGCAAAGCAAGATTGCCATCATTTCTAAAAACTGTGCTCATTGGATTATGAGTGATTTGGCAATTATGATGGCAGGGCATATTTCTGTTCCGTTGTATCCAACCATTCCTGCAGATTTGATTCGCTATTGTTTAGAACACTGCGAAGCGAAAGTGGCTTTCATTGGAAAATTGGACGATTGGAGTAAACAACGCTCAGGTCTGCCTGATTATGTGAAAGGAATTTCCTATCCGTTTTGGACAGAAGAAGGTTATGAAAACTGGGACGATATTATTGCTAAAACAGAGCCTTATACAGAAAACTATATTCCGAATGGGAAAGATGTGGCTACTATTATTTACACTTCAGGTACCACCGGTTTGCCTAAAGGTGTGGTGCAAACAGTACATGCATTCTCTTATGCAGCAAGCTGGGCATTAACAGAAATGAAAGATTTATCGAATAATGAACGTTTCTTCTCATATTTGCCACTGTCACACATTGCAGAGCGTATGCTGGTAGAAATGGGTGGATTATATTGTGGTGCTACTATTTCATTTGCAGAATCTTTAGATTTATTTGCAGCTAATCTAAAAGACACCAAACCTACTATATTCCTTGCTGTTCCGCGTATTTGGACAAAATTCCAAATGGGAATTTTAGGTAAAATGCCTCAAAGCAGACTAAATCTTTTACTAAAAATTCCTGTGGTTAATAATCTGATCAAAAAGAAAATAAAAGAAGGTTTAGGTTTAGAACATGCTAAATATTTACTGACCGGTGCTGCACCATTACCTGTGGTAACAATGAATTGGTTTGAAAAAATTGGTTTTGAAATTTGCGAGGCTTATGCCATGACGGAAAATTGTGCGTATTCACATCTTACCAGAAAAGAAAACAGAAAACCCGGTTACGTCGGCACAGCTATGCCTAACTGCGAAGTGCGTATTGCTGATGATGGTGAGATACAGGTAAAGAGTGAATGTACTATGCTTGAATATTTTAAGGAGCCTGAAAAAACAAAAGAAACCATTACAGAAGATGGGTTTTTACGTACCGGCGATCAAGGTGAAATTGGCAGCGATGGATTCCTTAAAATTACAGGACGTGTAAAAGATATTTTTAAAACTGATAAAGGAAAATATGTGGCTCCAGCGCCAATAGAATTAGAACTTTCCAAAAATACATATATTGAACAAGTATGTGTAGTAGGAGCGAACCTGCCGCAAACTATGGCATTGGTAGTACTTTCTGCTGATGCAAAAAAGGAAGAAAAAGAAGCTGTGGCTAAAAGTCTGGAAGAAACCATGGCAGATGTAAATAAACTTTTTGACAAGCATGAAAAAATGAAAAAGGTAGTGGTGATGCGTGATGAGTGGACGGTGGATAATAACTTTCTGACTCCGACAATGAAAGTAAAACGCAATGTTTTGGAAAAAGAAAAGACACCTCACTATGAAAAATGGTATGGTGAATCAGGTGTTGTTATCTGGGAAAATTAAATCCATGAGAAAAATTCTTTTTTTCTTTTTTGTTTCTATTGCTGCCCTTCCATGTAAAGCAAGTAGTAATTTTGATTTATGGGGAATTGATATCTCAAAAACTCATTTAGAAACTTCCAGTTGTAAGGTGGAAAAAATTGAGGATGACAAGATATTCAGTCAACTCAAAATTTGTATGGATGGCTATACGTTTGCAAACGACAGACCTGTATATACTTGTTTCTATGGCGATGAGGCCGCCTGTTTTTCAAAGGCCACAGAAATTATTACTGCTAAGTTTGGTTTTCCGCTCGATGTATATTCCTATAATTCAATTAATCCATTCTCTGTCAGGGCTCCCTTTTTTAATATATGGAAATATAACAAAGACGACCGGCACTATGTATTATTATTATTTGGCAGTGGTGAAGGAATGACACTGGATGTCTTACATTTTGCCACCGAAAAGAAACTGCGTGCCTATATTTTATCTACCATTAAAAGTTTTCATTTTTCTGTTAAACCAACACTCTATAATTATTTAGACCAATAAAGATGCAAGGCTCTTTTTTGACAACGCTTTTTACATACTTTATATTTTACTTCAGCTAAATACATACATAGAACAAGTATGCGTTGTTGGAGCAAAGCCGCCCAGATAATGACATTAGTGGTACTTTCTGCTAAAAAAGAAAACTCTGCACTATGAAAATGATATGGTAAATTATGTGTTGTTATCTGGAAAATTAGCCCATACTCGTAAAACCAGATTATTTTATTGGCTATTTGCGCAGAGTTTTTTATTAATCACGCGATTCATATAATCCTGAATAAAGGCCTTACAATTTAATTCTATTTCGCTCATTGCAGCATTCCTGTTCTGAATTAAATTGTTACTGAGTGCTTTATCATCTTTATCGTAAAAACCAATCACATTCTTGCCATCGAACGTACAGATATAATCTCCTTTGGAGAATTGATAAATCGTGCCGGTCGAATTAATCACAAATGGCTCTGCCGATTTTTTATCCAACAAGCTTCTTCCCCAGCTTCGAAATGGCTTCTTGTATCCAATCATATCTAATATAGTTGGATAAATATCAATCTGCTGTGCGAGTTCTTCATCTACTCCAACATAATTACTGCCGGGCTGATAAATGATAATAGGCACCGCGTAATGGTTAATAGCTTTTTGGTATTCATCATAATGAACCCAATTGCAATGATCCGCGACAAAAATGAAAATCGTATTGGAAAACCATTTTGACTTTTTTGCTTCTGCAAAAAAACGTGCCAGCGCAAAATCTGAATATTCGATGCATTTATGAATAGGAATGTCACCCTCCAAAAACCTGCTTTTATATTTTTCAGGAACTTTATATGGTTCGTGTGAAGAAACCGTAAACACCGATGCAAAGAATGGCATTTTCTTTTTATCTAAAGTTTTTTTCATAAACTGGAGAAAGGGCTCATCCCAAATTCCCCAAACACCATCGTATTGAGAATCGTCATTAAATTCTGTTCTTCCATAGTAATTATCAAACCCGAGAATGGCGCTAAATCCAAGAAATCCCATAGAGCCATTGGCTGCGCCGTGGAAGAAAGAGGTATTATATCCTTCGGATTCAAGTGTGGAAACCAAGGATTCAATTTTTTGTTTGGGGTAAGGAGAGGAAGTAAATGCATCTTTAAATGAGGGTATGCCTGCAATGACGGATGACATCCCGTGAATAGATTGACGGCCATTTGCATACGCGTTAGTAAAAATTAAACTGTACTGCGACAATGAATCCAGAAACGGTGTATGGCTTTTATAATTAGGAATAGTTGATTTTTTATTAAACGCTCCGATATATTCCCTCCCAAAACTTTCGAGAATAAATACAACTACATTCGGTTTGGATGCTTCATGGTTGTGGTATTCTTTTATTGGCTGAACTTTTTCACGAATTACCTGTTCGTTTACATCGGGATAATTTATTTTGTGAAAACTGTGTTTAAACAATGTTCTAAGAATTGCAAATGGTGTATTGAGGACAATGTCGGAGTGAGAAATATTTTTCACGTGTCTGCATGCATCCATTATATTAATTGGGCGTGTGGCTTTTTTAAAATCGCCGCCGCGAATTCCATCCACTATCAGCAAAGCTGTGAGCATACAAAACAATATAGAAACACTGAAATACGGAATCCTGTTAATTGTCTGCGTGTGTACAACCACAACTTTTTTATATAAAAAAATCCATACGGCTGAGCAAACAATGAATAAAAGTAAAGTGTGCCAGTATGAAAACAAAAAGCCCAAGAACAGCACACTCAAATTGGTTTCATTCTTTATTACATCTACCACTACAATTGTACTCCGTGTAAAAGTATATTTGTAATAAATGAAGTCGATAAAGTTGGTCGCATAAAAAAGCAGGTTAGAAATGAAATAAAGGTAAAAGAGAAATTTCTGAAAGCTCGGATTCGTATTTGCCCTAAGTGGCAAAAGAGAAAACAGGATAAAGGGAATATTGATATATAGAATTGCGGTAGTGTCGAATGCCAATCCATAATACCAAAGTGAAAGAAAATCAGGAAGAGAATCAACTTTGACCAATTCAATATTATAAATGTAAAATAGGACGCGGGCAATAAAATAGAATACATACGCCAGTGAAATTCTATACAATACGGCTTTGTATTCGTTCAGTCGTAAATATTTTTGCATTTCAAAAGATACAAAATATATCAAAGAATATAAACCTCTTACAAAATAAAAAAAGCGATGCAGAGGATGCATCGCTTTTAGTTGCGTCATTACAAACGTAGTGAAGCAATCTCTATAATTCAACAGATTGCTTTCCCGAAATAATCGGGAAGGCTGTTTCTCAATATGAAGTTAAAACACATAGCCCACTTTCACAAAGCCACCATTTATATTATTTTTAAAGTCTGTAAAAAGTGTATACCCTCCGTTGATAGTAAACGATGCGTTTTCTCTCGCCTTAATTAAAATACCGGTTCCGGCGTTCATCGTAAATTGAGTATCGTTCAGTTTTTTCTTTTCATCAACAGGTGAGTTACTGACTTTATTTAAACCCGCCTGCACGGTAAACATCGGCGTTACTTTTTTATCCAGCACATATGCACGCATATCTGCAGTTGCCTGTATCTGTAATAATTTGTTATTTGACACCTGTAATCCAAAACCTTGTCCGATAAAAAAATGTGGATTTACGCGTACACCAATTGCCTGGTAGATATTAAAGTAGGGTTGTGTTCTTGCAAACGTAGTACCCATTTCTGTAATTGCTGAAAAGCGTCTTTCATAATAATACGCTTCTGCAACTTCTGTGTTTAGTTCTGTACCACTAGCTGTTGCTTCTTTTTCAATGTTTACAGTTGAAACAGTTGTTGTTTCCGTATTATTTTCGGCAAAAGAAGCTAAACCAATAAATAATGTTGCTGTTACTAATAATGTCTTTTTCATTTTTTCTTATTTTAAAAATTTACAATCTTTTTATTCTTATTAAGCATTCAAAACTTTCAAACAAAATTGAAAGTTTTATTCGATAAGTTGTTTAGCTAAACCTTATGCTTAAATAGAAGAATACTTATGAAAAAGTTGTCTTAATATTATACAATACTTTCAATTATTACTGAAAGTTTAATTTTTATGGGATTTTTATTGATATAAATCATATTCTGCTTCTAACTGATACAAAATCAATCTGAAAAGTATTTTAGGTAAAGAATTAACAAAAGAAAAGAAGCAGAGCAATTTATTACATTGGCACAATGCTTGTTTACAAAGACTTTCTAAGTTTATAAAGTTAGAAAGTCTTTCACTATATTTATTTCTTATTGAAAAGAAGTATGCACCTTATTACGCCATTAGAAAAATTTTATCAATTTGAAGAACAAAAAGCCAATCAAACTTTTTTGCGACAGGCGCATAATTCACAATGGATTCATTACAGCTGGAAGCGTGTTGGTAATGAAGCACGTAAAATGGCAGCCTATTTTCATACGTTAAAGTTGCCCAAACAAAGTAAGATTGCTATTCTTTCAGAAAATTGTGCGCACTGGATCATAACGGATCTGGCTATTATGATGAGCGGTCATGTTTCCGTGCCCTTGTATCCTACGCTTCAAGGTGATGTGATAAACTATTGCTTAGAACACAGCGAATCCCAATTGTTGTTTGTTGGTAAAACGTCTAAGTGGGCAGAACAAAAAAAATACATTTCCAAAAAAATAAAAAAAATACATTTTCCTGATTGGGAAAAAGAGGATTGTGAAAGCTGGAATAACATAATAGATAAACAAAAACCAATTACTAAAAACTATTTGCCAAAATTTGAAGATTTAGTTACTATTATTTACACATCTGGTACTACAGGTATGCCCAAAGGTGTAATGCATCATGTTAAGGCATTCGCGTTTGCCGCCACTGCATTACTAAATGAAATAAGCAGCTTGGGTTTGCTTTCCGATAATGAACGTTTTTTATCATTCTTGCCTTTATCGCACATCGCGGAAAGAATGTTGGTAGAAATGGGTGGTTTATATGCAGGCGCACCGATTTCCATTGCAGAATCCATTGAGAAAATGCCTGAAAATTTACGCGATACTCAACCAACTGTTTTTTTGGCTGTGCCTTTGATTTGGACGCGTATGCAAAATAAAATCCTGCAGCGTTTACCACAAAACCGTTTAGATATGCTTTTGTCTATTCCGTATTTATCGGATTTAATAAAAAAGAAAATAAAAGAAAACGCTGGTTTATCTGCTGCAAAGTTTATCATCAGCGGTGCCGCACCGATTCCTGTTGCTTTAATTAACTGGTACGAAAAACTCGGTATAGAAATTTACGAAGCATATGGTATGAGTGAAAACTGTGCGTATTCACATGGTAATCGTCCGGGACAACGCAAAGTAGGAAGTGTAGGAATAACAATGCCTGCAGTAGATTGTAAAATTTCTGACGAAGGTGAAATTTTAGTGAAGAGCGATTGTACCATGGTTGGTTATTATAAAGAACCGGAAAAGACAAAAGAAACCATTACAAAAGACGGATACCTGCACACCGGCGACATGGGCGAAATAGATGAAGATGGTTATTTAAAAATTACCGGACGCATCAAAGAATTATTTAAAACCGATAAAGGAAAATATGTTGCACCGGCACCGATAGAATTAGAGTTATCAAAAAATGTATTAATCGCACAAATCTGTGTGGTGGGCAGTAACCTGAAACAACCAATGGCTTTGATAGTGTTGGAAGATGGCATTGAAGAAAGTAAAGAAGAAATTGAAGAAAGTTTAACACAAACACTTAGCGAAGTTAATGCAACATTAGATAATCACGAGCGTATAGCAAAATTTGTGGTGATGAAGGAAAGCTGGACAGTTGAAAATAATTTGATTACACCTACCATGAAAGTAAAACGAAATATTCTAGAAAAAAAATACGAAGGTGATTTTCTGAAATGGCAACATAAAAAAGATACGAAAATTATCTGGGGAAATTAATTACACCAGCTATTTGCTTTTATTATTTGTTCTCGCCATGTGTTCCATTGTGTAGTATCATTTATGTTATACGTACTGCTTAGTTTTATCAGTTCATCTTTCCGCAACCAATAAATTTCTGTAAAGCGAAAATCATAAAAAGAGTTTGACCAATAACCTGTGGCATAAAAACAATTATTGTCTTTTATTAACTTCTTATCTAAAATAATTTTTCTGCCGGTTTCTGCAAATGTGTTTTCAAAATATTTTTCTAACGAAGTGTTCTTATCTTCTCTGAAAAACCCTTGTACATTTATTTCATTATCTTTTTTTGTTTTATGTAGAAACGTATGTTTTGCCCTTTCGTTATTCTCCGGATGTGTTTCTTTATATTCACTTAACGGAAGCGGAATGCAATATTCAATTTGTTCTATATTGCTGAATAGCTGCAAATCATCATTTGTATTTGTTGATGAAATAATTTGTGTGTCATTTTGCGAAATAGTTGTTGTCTCAATTGCGTCTGAAGTTGTTTTGTGATTCGAACATGCCATTAGCAGAAGTACAAAAACGGTAATAATTACATAAGTTATCTTCACAAAAAAATATTAAAACTGAATTAATTGGCTTCTACATATTTTTTAAAGTTATCTAAAATAGCTTGCCATCCTGCTTGCTGCATATCCAATGGGTTTTGATTTTCCGGTTCAAAAGCTTCCGTTACACTTGTTTCATTTCCATTTCCTGAAAATGTAATATTTACTTTTCTTCCGTCGCCAATAGTGTAGGCGATGTATTCGTGCAGTCTTACTTCATCGTACACGCCGCTGAAATCAAAACCAAAGCTGCCGTCTTTGGCTTCCATTCTTGTGGTAAATTTTCCGCCCAGCTGTACATCGTTTTCTGCTCGTGGTGCGTGCCAGTCGTCAGATGCATTGCACCATTGTGTGATATGTTCAGGAGAAGTCCAGTAGTTCCAAACTTTTTCTATTGGTGCGTTTATGATTGCGGTGACGGTTATGTTTATTTTGTTTTCTTCCATGGGTATTGATTGTTGTCAAATATAATAATGTAAGTGAATTTGAACAACTGAATAAAGGTTAGGTTTTAAAAGCAAAGAGATTTTTATTTGCCTTTTTTTAAATTAGAAAACGGCAAAGTGAATCCAACAATTTATCCATTGTATGAGATAGCGAATGTGTTGGGGTTAGTTCGAGTGTGTTGGTGAAGGTGTAATTAATAAAATATATACTCTTTTACTGTAAAAAAATAAATCTAAATATTAAATTTGATAGGTTTTCCACAACTAATAGTTAATTACGCTGTTAAAATAAGAATAAAGGTTTATATTTGAATATGCAAATTATGAATAAGAAAAATAAAATAAAACGCTTAACAAATGATAATCAATTTATAGATGATTATAATTATATAATGAATTTAAAAACTTTTACTGCGAATCCAACTCCTATGGTAGAATGGAAAACAAAAGGCGATAACTTTCGTAAATTATCATTGTATAAAAACTATCCTCCTTCAAAAACCACTAGCTCTACAACTCTTATTTAATATAAAGTTTATTCTATGCCCAATTGGTCAGAAGTTCTTTTAGAAATACAACATGAATATGAAATTAATCCAAACGAAAATGGGTTAGATACTGTTAGAAGAAAATATTTAAAGAAGATTAGCGATATAACTGGCCGCAATACGATAGCATATTATTCTGGTTGGTTACAAAAAACAGATGCAGAAGATGCTTCTGTAAATGATAAGGATAAATCTGGATTTATGCTTGCAATAAATAAACTAACTAAGTCTAAAGGACTTGATCTTATCTTACATACACCTGGGGGAGATATTGCTGCTACAGAGTCTTTAGTAGATTATCTGCATTCAATGTTTAAAAAAGATATTAGAATAATTGTACCCCAATTATCCATGTCTGCTGGTACAATGATTGCATTATCAGGGAAAGAAATTGTTATGGGTAAACATTCAAACCTAGGTCCAATAGACCCTCAAATGGGTGGTTTGCCTTGCCAGGCTATTTTAGATGAATTTGTGCAAGCAAAAAAAGACGTAAAAGCTGACCCAAGTTCTGCTGCAATATGGCAGCCCATCATAAATAAATACCATCCAACATTATTAGGGGCTTGTAAACAAGCTATAGAATGGTCAAGAAAAATGGTTTCAACATGGTTAGAAGATAATATGTGTGCGGGTGATAAAACTAAGGTTAGAAAAGTTATGAAAACATTTGCAGACCATAAGAAACAAAAAACCCATTCTAGACATATTTCAAAAAGAGAATGTGAAGCTGTTGGTTTGAATATTACATCTTTGGAAGATAATCAAGACTTACAAGATGCTGTTTTAACAACTCATCATGCATTTATGCATACTTTTGGAAATACAAATGCAGTTAAGATCATAGAAAACCATAATGGTATTGCTTTTATAGAAGTTTTACAAAATAGTTAAACATGGAAAATATAGAATCTGCTATTATAAAAAGATATAGGACTAATTATAATCCTTATGGAGCAAATAAGGACATAAATCTAACATCAGATATTGAAAATTTCAATAGAAATGGATTCATTGTAGTAGATATTAAAATTGTAAACGATGAAAGAGAGGTAATAGTCTGTTTCATTTTAAAGAGAAAATCACATTTTTAAGTTAGATATATATATAAGAAACCGCACCTCTTAGGTGCGGTTTTTATTTTTCGTCTTATGTTGAACAGATTTCTCCTAAAGTCGAAATGACGTAATATTCGACAGATTGCTTCGACGCGCTCGCAATGACGCTTCGACAGGCTCAGCGGTGCAATTACAACTTACGTTTTA
>DAORIK010000016.1:0-3185 GCA_035438465.1 Chitinophagales bacterium
AAAACAGTAACAAACATTATCAGAATCGCAGTAGTTATCCTTACAGTAATCATAACTACAGCCAACTTTGCTCAAGCCGGCAACCCCGCTGCTAAAAGCACTCCAAGTTCAAAAGTATTGAACCCGAACTTCGACCCGAACAAGAAAATGGTAAGTGTACGCACAGAGCCATTAATCAACCGTAACAGACAAGCAGGAGAGTCTTTCCTGAACAGAAACCGCGAACCACTTGTTAACAGAAAATATGTACCTAAGAAATACGTAAAAGCTCAATACTACAAATAGGATTTAACGAATAACTATGAAAAGCGAAGATATAGTCTTCGCTTTTTTTTATTTTTTCAAAATGCGTTTACGGATTCTGCTCAACGAAACAGGCGTTACACCAATATAGGAAGCAATGTATTGCAAAGGCACTCTGTTTAAGATATTGGGAGTTTCATTTACCAGTCGCATATAACGTTCTTCCGGCGTATCCAGTAAATAAGAGGTAATACGTTGTTGCAAAAAAGCCAGATAATATTCAAGGATTAATCTTCCAACACGTTCAAATTTCGGACTTTTATCGTAGAGGGTTTCTAAGTCGCGGTAGTCTATAATAAATAATTCGCTTTCTTCAATAGCCTGAATAGTTTGCGTACAAGGTTGTTTTAAGATATTAGATTCAAAACTGCCGATTAAACCGTTTTCAAAAGCCAACAAACAAGTGATTTCGCTGTCATTTTTATCATAAAAAAAACGAAATCCGCCTTTTAAGATAAAAGCGATTTTGGTATTCAGCTGATTGGCGGTAATAAAATTCTCTCCTTTTTTATAGGATTTGAAAGAACCATACTGAATCAGTGTAGCCCATTCTTTGGGCGTCAGAAAAGTGATGTCGTAATGTTTTAAAACACGTTGTGCGGTTGGAATAATTTGCATCAAATCCATAAAGTGAAGATACAAAAATTAAGTAAAAATGCATTAAATATAAAACTAACGTCATTGCGAATTTGTTTATGAGGCACGAATAAACAAATGAAGCAATCTGTTCGACTCTTTCATATGGTAAATTCAACAGATTGCCACGCTACACTTTGTTCCGCTCGCAATGACGTTTTTTTATCTATTCAGATTCGGATTCTGAAATTCTGTATTGGGAAGCGGTGGCGGCAAAAGATGTTGTTTGAATAAATCCTGAAGAAAGATATAACCTGCATATAATTCATATTCGTTGCGAACTATAATGGTAGGATGAAGATACAATAGTACTCTTTTCCATTTTTTAGTATCATACGTTTCGGAGAAATCTATGTATTCTTCAAACTGGTATTTATGAATAGTAACACCGGATAGCATCAGTTCCATCTTTTCAGGCTGAAATTCCACAATGTAATACAAGCCTTCAATATCAAAATCCTCAATTAATAAATGATGTACACCTTTTACACAATCCGATTTTGAATACATACTGCCCATATAAAAATACGGATAAAATAATTCTTTGTACGGCAAACGGAAAGTATCAAGCCAAGTTTTGGCTATGTTCATTTTTTCATTAAAGAAATCATTGACTCTGGTTTTTTTATCACGTTTTTCAAAAGGAACCCAGCGTTTAGAATACCAGTCGTAAAATTCAAATGTGTCTGATAATCGTAATTTATAATTAAACTGAGAGGGTTCGTAAGCTACATAACCGGGGTAATAGTATTTAAATTGCATGGATTTTGCATATTCCATCTCCAGCAGCATGGTATAAATTCCCAAACTATATTTGGTGTAATCCTGATCGAAAATACCAATAATACTTGCCATACTGGTGACGCCCACATCAAAGAAACTATATCCGACTAACCTGCCTTCATCATATACATTAATTTCAAAGGTATTGAAGATATTTTTGTTGTAATTATCATACATAAATCCGGAAAGGCTTGTAGAAGCATTTCCTTTAAATCGTTTTCGATGTGCTTTATACAGCAATTCCTTTTCAATCGTAATATTAAAAGGCTGGATACTGTATGTAAAACGTGCATTGTTTTTTTTCAGAATCTTTTGCAAACTATTAGAAAAGTGATGTTCCTGCAACTGAATGCGTATGTGCAGTGTATTTAAGATTTCGTCGTTGAAATAAAGCACGCGTGTGCGCATCAGATAATTGCCCGTTCTGAAATATCCGGTTGCCAGTAATTTATCCAATCGTTTTGCAGAAATTGAATTGTCGGGGAAATGATATTCTAACGGCAGCAACATAGGTTAAATTTATGCTGTATAGTTGATATTAAAGTTGATTTTAGATAATTTTTTTCAAACTATTAATTTGTTCTCTTTTGCCAATCGCAATTATTCTGTCGGTAAGTTCAATAAGATATTCACCTGCCGGATTGACAATATACTCCCCATTTTGTTGTTTGATGCCTAATACAGTAGCACCACACATTTGCCAGGCATTCAGTTGGTGTAAGGTTTGGCTCTTACTTGGCGTTAGTTCTGTAATTTTATTGCCATTATTCTGATAAGTGCTCATTACATCAATAAACTCTTTTACATCGGGGAACAAAACCAGGCTTGCCATATGCACGCCGCCTAATTTATCCGGCATGATGACATTGTGAGCGCCGGCCGCCTTTAATTTTCTTACAGAACTATCTTTGGATGCACGACTGATAATGGTGACTGCAGGATTTAATTCCTTGGCAGTAAGTGTTACAAACATATTTTCCGCATCATTCGGTAATGTAATCAGAATTGCTTTTGCTTTCTTAATTCCGGCTCTCAGTAATACTTCATCTTGTGTCGCATCATCGAGAATAAAGTAAGAGAGCTCACTAATGTAAGAAGGTTCGTTTTTATCAATGGCAACAAACTGCAAATGACTTTTTCTTAATTCTTTTATAGCTTCAGAACCGTTTTGCCCGCAGCCGCAAACTATAACATGGTTTTCCAGTGATTCGATTTTCTTTTCCATAGATAGTTGTTTATAAAGCTTTATGAATTCTCCGTCAAATAAAAATCTCGATATCTTAGTGACTACATAAGTTAGTATACCAAGGTTTGCCAAAATGAGTATAATAGTAAATATTCTGCCGGTGTTATTTAACGGCCTTGTTTCTGAAAATCCAACAGAAGCAAGCGTAATAGTGGTCATATACAGTGCTTCCAAAAATGAAAAATCCTGTAACAGCATATAGCCAACAGTTCCGGCT
>DAORIK010000016.1:3285-9247 GCA_035438465.1 Chitinophagales bacterium
AGATTCTTATAAAAATCACTGATAATGGTTGATGTTGATTTGTCGGATGCATTCCATTGCGTTGATAAAATATTGTGAGCACCAGCATATTGAAAAGCCCATGCAAAATTTTGCATACCTTCTCCGTTTTGTTGCTTTCCGTAATTACTTTGACAGGCAGCCAGTGTAATTAACTGACAACCTGCATTCAGTTTCCAGATTTCATTTATCGGGAGTAGATAATTATTAACCGGCTGAAATACTAAAGCAGATTGCAAAGGTGCAACAGTATCAACAATTAAATGAGATGCAATATGCATGACACCCGCAGTATTGCAGAGAGAAATAAAATTTGATTTAACCGCACCTTGACGGAGATAAACATTATAATCCGAAAATGATTTTAAAGAGGAATGCTCTTTCTGATTATTCAGGGGGGCATATTCCGTATTGGTAAAATCAGGATAAAATGCGATAATTTTTTTATTTTCGACGGTAGCCTGATGATTGAAGTAGGTGGCAGCTGAAAAGGCATATTGTATGGTATGTTGATTAATCAGATAATCCGAAGAGCTATACTTTAAAGGATCAAAAGAGAGGTTTTGAAGTTGACCATCTGCAGAAATCAATAAATGCTCCTTAAGTGTAACAGGTAATAAATATTGATAAAGACGTTTACTCAGATTGTCATCAGCTTGTTTATTTATAACTGAAATCAGATAAGATTTGCAAATTGAATCTAAGCTATTTTTATCGCCACAAATTTTATAGTTAATGTTTGTTTTAGAGATACTAAGGCAGTAGTAGTTTTTTCCATCATTACAATACTCCAGGAAGGTTTCATTATCATGCAAATTATTTTGAATTTGCCTGACAGTAAGAGGTTTGTCTCCATATTTCAATGAATAAATCTTCGGATATTTCTTTTCAATAGATTTTATAAATGCTTCATATTGATTCTGATAAAATAAGACAGAATCGTTAACTGTAAAATTAACATCTTCCTGGTTTTCATTTATTGAAATAAAATAGTTCAATTTAGCAGTAATTGCTAATGATTTGGATTTTTCGTCGATAGGCAGAATTTCATCTGCTTTGTAGTTAACAATCTTATTGCGTAATAAATTTGCTTTATTATTTTCTGCAAAAAATAATAGATTATTTACAAAATAAGTGTCTGTGGTTTTATAAAAGTGAGTCAGAAAATAAATACCCAATTGATTTAATTCTGCCATCTTTTCTGCATAATGTAATTGACTGCCGGCAGAATAATAGGTTTGCCTGATTTTATTTGCCTCTGCTAAAGTATGTTTTATATGTTCAATTTCAGCCTTAAAATTTTTCGTTGTAATTAAATTGTTTTCGAATAATTCTTTTTTACATTTGATTACCTGCAACAAACATTCCCAATGATCATACGGATGAATAATATTACCGTTGTCGGTAGTTTGAATAAATGCTAAGTTGGCATATTTGTATGCATTATTAAATTCGTTTTCATTTAAATATGCATCAGATAATCCAATAAATGCATCCACAGAATAAATATTTTTTTCACCAAAAAAAGAATGATATAGTTTTTCTGCCTTTTCAAAATATGGGACTGCTGCTTTGTTTTGTCGTTGCGAGAGATAGCATTCGCCCAGCATATAATATGCATCCGCAAGTTCGATTGTATTTTTCCCGGCTTGGTTTTGTATTGTTTTAAGCAATAATTTTTCAGCTTCCTTAAATTTCTTTTTTTCAATCAATGTTTTTGATAATTCAACAGCAACAGTCGAAAAAAGAGCATGATTATCACTGTAGTTTTTATTAACGAGAGATATAGCTGTGTTTAATTCTGTTTCCGCCTTGTCGTACTCTCCTAACTGATTGTATGTGGTTCCACAGCTTAAGTAACTGTAAATTAAGGTAGGATGACTATCACCATATAGCCTTTCATGAATATTTTTGTCTTTTGTAAAATAATAGATTGCTTTTTCCAGGTTATCTGTATTCATACAGATGTTTCCCAGTGCCCCATAGGCATCCGCTGTTCTAGGGTGTATTTCACCAAATTTACTTTGATAAATACTTAATGCTTTTTCATTTAATTCCTTTGCCGTTTGATAATCACCCTTTCGTTCTGCAAGCAACGCTAAATTGAAAAGCACATGTGCCACTTTTGTGTGCTTACTGCCGTTCTTTTTAGAATATAATTCTAATGATTTATTGGAATAAGTTTGCAGTGCTTTATGATAATACACTTCAGCAGCATCTGATTCATATTGCAGCAAATAATAGCTTCCTATTCCATTGTATGCCTGAGCTTCCTGAAAAAGAGTTGGATTGTTTTTTACAACTGCATTATTATAATCTAATGATTTTCCAAGCTCATCAGTATGGTTGTATGCACTTCCCAGTAAAATATTGATTTCATTTATAAAATAATTACCCTGTATGGTTTTTAATAACGATTGTAAATCTAAAATCCCACTTTTATAATCTCCTTTATCTAACAGTTCTTTGTTTTCGATAATTTGCAATTCAATATATGCATTGTTGTTGTGCTCTTTGGTATATGGCTTGGCAAAAGCAATTAATCTGTTTAATTGTCCAAACTGTTTTAGTTGGAACAGGCATTCAGCTAATATGGAAAGACTTTTTGCAATGTCAGACTTGTTGTTTCTTAATATTAAAGAATGAACTGTTGCGGGATAATCTCTGATATATTCCGAATAATTTTCATTCAACTGAATTTCCGCATTTATTGGTTGAAATATTGGCTTTTGAGATTCACGTGACAGTAATGGAGAATTCCCGCCAAATAAAATTATTGTATTCAACGATAGATAAATGTATATTATAAAACCTCGACTCAGCATCTATATAAATTTAATAACACTACTTAGATAATTTATACTTTAATCTTGTTTATTTTTGATTTATGGAAAAGAAGATTGCAATACTGCCCGGTGATGGCATTGGTCCTGAAATTATAGAGCAGGCAGTTAAAGTTTTAAAAGTGGTTGAAAAAAAGTACAATCATACATTTGAATACAACTATGGTTTAATTGGTGCAGCAGCAATTGATAAAATGGCAAATCCATACCCGGATGAAACACATGAAATATGTTTGAACAGTGATGCAATTTTATTTGGTGCAATAGGTGATCCTAAATATGACAACGATCCGACTGCAAAAATTCGACCGGAACAAGGTTTGTTGAAAATGCGCAGCAATTTAGGATTGTATGCAAATATTCGTCCGGTAAAAAGTTATGATGCATTATTAGAGGCATCACCTTTAAAGAATGAAAGAATAAAAGGTGTTGATTTTGTCGTAGTGCGCGAATTGATATCCGGAATTTATTTTGGCAAACCACGCGGCAGGAGCGAAGACCAGTCAGTTGCATATGACACTTGCGTATATACGAAAGAAGAAATTTTGCGCGTTACTGAAAAAGCATTTCAGTTTGCGAAAAACAGAAAGAAGAAAGTAACCTTGTTAGATAAAGCAAATGTTTTGGCCACTTCGCGTTTATGGCGTGAAACGGTAACGGAGTATGCAAAACAATTTCCGGATATTGAACTGGAATGTAATTATATCGATAGCGCAGCAATGGAAGTAATTACGAAGCCAAGCAAATTTGATGTGATACTGACAGAAAATTTATTTGGCGATATTATCAGTGATGAAGCCTCCGTAATTACAGGGAGTTTAGGTATGTTACCATCTGCTTCAATTGGCAATAGAATTGCGTTATACGAACCCATCCACGGCTCATATCCGCAAGCAGCAGGAAAAAATATTGCGAATCCAATGGCAACTATTTTATCAGCAGCAATGTTGTTAGAATATAGTTTTGGTTTGTTAGAAGAAAGCAAATCAATAGTAAGTGCAGTAGACAAAGCCATGAACGAAAATTTTGTAACAGTAGATATCAACCATGGAAAATATTCCACCTCGCAGGTGGGTGATAAGATTGCAGAATTTATTTTAATGTAATTATATGTCTAACGTTTCTGTCATCATACCTGTTTACAATCGACCCAAAGAAGTGGAGGAATTATTACAGAGTTTAGCAGAGCAAACCTATAAAGACTTTGAAATAGTGATTGTAGAAGATGGTTCCACCCTAACATCAGAATCTGTTTGTAAAGCGTATGAAACAAAATTAAACATTCAATATTTTTTTAAAACAAATTCAGGACCGGGTAGCACACGTAATTACGGCATGGAAAAATCCACCGGAGATTTCTTTGTTATTTTAGATTCAGATTGTATTGTACCGCCACATTATATGCAAACATTGCATCAATATCTTGAAAATCAACAAATAGAATTTTATGGCGGACCTGATGCGGCACATCCTTCATTTACAGATACACAAAAAGCAGTAAATTATTCCATGACTTCTTTTTTTACAACAGGAGGAATCAGAGGCGGACAAAAAAATGTACATACTTTTTTACCGAGAAGTTTTAATATGGGTTTTTCGAAAAAAGTATTTGAAACTACCAAAGGGTATGCCGCAATGCGTTATGGTGAAGATATTGATTTGAGTTTGCGAACAAAAGCTGCCGGATTTCAGCCTGTCTTACTAAAAGAACTTTTTGTATATCACAAAAGACGCACCAATTTTATTCAATTCTTCAAGCAAATTTATCATTCAGGATTTGTACGCATTGAGTTGAATAAAAGACATCAAGGCTCATTTAAAATTATTCATCTTTTCCCGAGTCTTTTTGTTTTAGGCGTATTGTCATTACTGATACTTTCCGTTTTCAACTGGTATTTTATCTTGCCGGTTTTATTGTTTTGCATACTTGTCTTTTTTGATTCCTTGCTGAAAAATAAATCGATAGCAGTAGCCTGTTTATCTATCATTGCATCCTTTGTTCAAACTTCTGCTTATGGTATTGGATTTATAGTTGCCGGGTTTCAGTCTGTTTTTAATCGATAATTGAAGTAGATACACTTTTCAGTAAAATTTATCGACAATTTGAGTTCTGACAAAAAATCGTAAATTCGCTTTATGATTATTCGTTCAAAAGCACCTTTGCGTATTGGTTTAGCCGGTGGTGGCACCGATGTTTCACCGTATTCTGATATTTACGGCGGCGCTATTTTAAATGCTACGTTAAGTTTATATGCATACACTTCTATCAAACCGCGTGAAGATGGAAAAATTGTAATCAATGCCATTGACCGGAATGAAATCATCGAATTAAAAAGTGAAGAGTATTTAACAGTTGACGGAAAATTAGATTTGATAAAAGGTGTGTACAATCGTATCGTCAAAGATTTTATTAAAAAGCCATTATCCTTTGAAATTAATACCTATGTAGATGCACCACCGGGTTCGGGTTTAGGTTCTTCTTCTACTTTGGTGGTTGCGATTTTAGGTGCATTTGTAGAGTGGTTAAAGTTGCCTTTGGGTGAATACGATATTGCGCATTTAGCCTATGTAATTGAGCGTGAAGATTTACAAATGGCCGGCGGGAAACAAGATCAATACGCAGCAACTTTCGGCGGTGTCAACTATATGGAGTTTTATGCGAATGATAAAGTAATTGTAAATCCGTTGCGTATCAAATCAAAATTTTTACATGAACTGGAACATAATTTGGTTTTGTTTTATACGCAAACTTCTCGTTTATCTTCAGAAATTATTCAACAGCAGGCAGATAATGTAAATGCGAAAAAATCTTCTTCAATAGAGGCAATGCATCAGTTAAAAGAACAAAGTATTTTGATGAAAGAAGCCATTTTACAAGGCGAAGTTGACCATATCGGAAAAATTTTGCACGATGGCTGGGTGCATAAAAAGCAGATGGCTGATGGAATTTCTAACGCGTCGATAGATGCCATTTATGATGCTGCCTTACAAGCAGGTGCTACAGGCGGAAAAATTTCCGGCGCTGGTGGTGGTGGCTTTATGATTTTTTATGCGCCGTATATTCACAAATACGAGTTAATAAAAAAACTAAGTGAATTTGG
>DAORIK010000016.1:9347-22307 GCA_035438465.1 Chitinophagales bacterium
CATATTGCCTCTGTTTGGTTCGTGCAATTTATGACATCTTCCGCATTTTGCTTCGTACACCGTTTTACCGGCAATGAATTGTGCATTGCTTACTGTTGCACTTTCAGTTTTTTCTTTGACAACTTCTGTCTTCGTTATAGTATTAGAAGTTTTATGCGAACAGGCAAAAACAATTAAAGAAAGAACGGTGATGATGATTAATTTTTTCATGAGTTTATTTTTATTTTTTTGTATCTGCTATTGGTTTATATCCATCTGTTAATGTTTTCAAGAAAGCAATAATATCACTTATATCTTGTTTTGCCAATTTTAAATTTCCTAAATCCGTTTTATTAATTGTTGACGCTACTTCCGGGTGTGCAAATTTCGGATTGATATCACGCTCATTATAAAATTCCAGTACTTCTTCCAGCGTATTAAAAATTCCGGAATGCATATAGGGTGCTGTTTTTTCTATGTTACGAAGTGAAGGAGTTTTAAATCTCCCAACTTCTGACGGATTGTTTCGTTCAAACTTTGCAGCGCCACTGTCAATAGGTAAGTTTTTTTGCAATGGATTTTTGGGTAATCCTATATTGTCATAAGAATAATCAGTAAATAAGATTTTATTGGTACTTGCATAAGGAGTGGGTGAACTTAAATGACACAATGCGCATTTTGCTTTCGTTGAATCATTGAACAATTGCATGCCGCGCATTTCTTGAGACGATAATTTTGCTTTCCCCTGTAAATAAAAATCAAACTTACTCGTAAACTGATTCACCTGATGTGATAATTCAAATGCCTGCAGACACTCAACGGCGTAAAAAACGATAGTCTGACTGTCAGCCATAAGGTTATTACCAAATAAATTTTTCAGCTTATTGAAATAAGGGGCGCGTTTTATTTTAGAAGAAACATTGGTAAAACTGATGTTATTCATCTCGTGCACATTTGTCAAAGGAAACAACGCCTGCTGATTTAAAAATTCAGCTTTTCCGTCCCAGAAAAAACCACCCACTTCTTCCCAGACACCACGAACTATTTCTGCACGGCGGTTCGGTGCAAAACCCATATAAGCAATAGCATTTGCATTGCGTGTGCCAGTTTGCTGATTAGAGCCTTCTGAAAATGGCGTGTGTCTTGGGTCAGCATAGCCGGACATCGGTGAATGGCAGGTAGCACAACTCACACCTTCAGGCTCGGATAAATTTTTATCAAAGAAAATTAATTTACCTATAATGGCAGAATCGGAGAGCCCGTTGTTATTATTAATAAATTCTTCTTCGGAATTGTAATAGAAAGGCTCTGATTTTTTTTGACAACTGAAAATCAGAGCAAAGACAATTAAGGAAAATAAAACAATCTGTGATTTCATTTAGCTAAAAGTAATAAAAGAAAACAAAGTTTTAATCTTTTGAGGGTAGTTAACAAACTAAATATTATAAGGAACCTACAAATTTTACTAAATCATCTCTTTCTTTTTTGGATAATCTAGAGACCTTATTTTTTTGAGATTCTGCCTCGCCACCATGCCACATAATCGCCTCTAAAATACTTCTCGCTCTACCGTCATGCAGTAAGTTTGTATGCCCGTTTACTAATTCAGTTAAACCAATTCCCCAGAGTGGTGGCGTGCGCCATTCATTTCCTGTAGCTAAAAAATCCGGTCTGCCATCTGTTAATTCATTTCCCATATCATGCAACAATAAATCAGTATAAGGGTAAATAGTTTGATTGCTTAAAAAAACCTGACTGGAATTTCCGGTAACATATTTTTGTGTATGACATTTATTGCAGCCAATATTAAAAAATAATTGTTTCCCGTTGTTTGTTGAAGCATCATTAAAATTTCTACGTTTGGGAACTGCTAATGATTGTGTATAGAAAGTTAAATCTAAGACAGTTTGACTATCTACTTCTGTTTCATCATTTAAACCATCGTATTGTACTTGTCCGAATGATGACTCAATAGGAAAAACAAAAGAAGTAATTCCGATATCCTGATGCAAAGCAGATGTTGTCTGAGCAAGTAAAGTGGCATTATTTGCCTTCCATCCAAATCTTCCTAATTCAAATAGACCACTTACGGGGTTCAATACGCGGTTTACTTTTCCTGAAATACCATCAGCATCAGCATCATTTATATCTTGTTGAGAAATAATATCAGACTCTTTTATATTTTCTATCAATCCCAAGCCAATTACTTGTTGAGCTATACGTGGTGAAACCATAATATTGGAAGGAAATGTTGCAGTTGTTGATGTAAGTGTGTAAACAGGTTTTCGTAAAGTATATGGTGTTCCATCTGCAAACATAAAATTATTTTCTTCAAACGAAATAGATACTTGTCCCTCAGGGGTTTTCCCTATGGTAGCCTTGGTTTGAAATTGGCCACCTAAACCAGGCACAGGCATAGGACCTTGGCTTTCATCAGCACGGGGAATACTGACACGAAATAATAAACCTTTTAAATCACTCCCGGAAATTGGTTGCGGTGATTTACCGTTTTTAGGATGACAAGATACACAAGATACATGATTAAAAATTGGTCCCAAACCCGGATTGATAACTGCCGGACTTGTTACAAAATTGTTTGAGAAATCCGCATCTCCGACAACGTGTTGTGCTAATCCCACAGCATCTAAATTTGATGATGGTTGTTCAAACGAACCACTAAAAATGCTGTTGTATGTAGTTGCTCCACCCGGAAATTCTTCGGATGCATCATTGGTATTCAGGTCATCTTTCCTACAGGAAATCAGCAATGAAACAAATACGAAATAAACTATTTTCTTCATCTCTTATCTTCAATTTTGGAAAATAAATGCCCGGAATTTATTTTGAATTGTATTTTTTCTTTAAGATTACAATCCATTTATCAATGGAATTAATTGCGTTCTCAATGTTTCCTCCAACGTTTCTACTTTTGTCTGCGCGGCTTCAATAGATGCTCTGTTACTACCTAATGCAACCGAATAAGTTACACTTGTAGAACCGCCAATTGCTTGTATAGCCACAATCGCCTCGGCAATTTGTGTTTTTATGGTTACATCTAATGCAGCATTCTTAGAAGCAACTACATCTGACAAGCCTTTTCCATTACCAGTTGAACCATAAACACCTAAATAAACATTAGAAATACTTTGGATATTGTTTGTAAAGTCTGTTTTTGTATTATTGCTAAATCTACTTTCTTCATTTTGTAAACCACCATTTAAACAGGAACAGGCGTCTAAACCATCTAATGTGCTTTGAATTTTAGAGTCGAAAACCTCGCCGGCAATACCTCGGATACCTTCAGCCAATTCAACCAATACATCCTTTTCAGATGGATAACGGCTTCCGTTTTCTTTTAATTCTTTAGCAAAATTTCCACCGCTTGAAACCCATGCATTTATTAATTCAGCAGTTTTACCTTTTAAACTTTCAGTCGCTGCAACTAAATAATCCAACTCCCGTGCTGTTAGAGAAGATGCAGTTCTGTTTCCTGATGTTCCCCATAAGAAATATTCTATTGCATGAAATCCTTTTAATCCGGTTCCTGCATCTCCAGTAAGTGCATCAATATATGCTTTATTAATAATATCACTTCCAACCAAGATATCATTCACTCCAATACTATCTAATGGCCATGTGTCAATATTTGGGTCAATTTCATTGTCTGAAACAGGACCAAATAAGAAACCTTCGCTAGCCTCCCAATGCGCACGAGTCGCAACCCATGCAGCTTTAGCAACTGTCAATTCATCTTCTGTTGCACCACCTGTTTTTAGCGCACTTACTGCATCTAATAATAAACCAGCTTTCGTATCTAAGTCAGAATAAGTAGCAATTATGATATTATCAGTAATATTATTTATTTCAGTATTATAAAGTTTTATATTGTCTTTACCACAACCTGTTGCAATAAAAATGGACACGATCATTGAAATATAAAATGAGATTTTTATCATAAAAAATTAATTTATGCAAATTTAGATTTAGTCTAAATAAAATAAAATACCTAAGATGGTGATATTTAATACCTAAAATTAATTAGATAATGGGTTGAAAAATCAATTTTTAGTACTCCATTTGAAAGCAATTGTTCCAAATACACCGATTCCGTCACTTGGAATAATGCCGGGACCCGGGTAACTTTCTGCTCGTCGTGTAAAATATTTGTTATTGGAAAGATTATTAATGGAACAACTTACTTTTAAAAATTTATAAGTATATGATGTAGTCACATCCATTACATAATATTTTGGAATAGTACCGATAACTGCTGTTGATGCATAATTAGCATTGGTTGCATCTGTAAACTGTTTGGAAAGAGAAGAGATTTGCCAATTAATTGCAAATGTTTTGTATTTGAAACCTACACCACCGCGAAAAACAAACGCAGGGGCAAATTCTACTTTTTTATTTTCAATTTGTTTGTTTTGAGATTTCAGATAAATAGCATTGGTGTAGGTAAAATTTGAAAATAAAGAAACGCCAAAATCACTGGTTTCGTTAATGCATTTCAATATATCTATTTCTATAAAAGATTCGACACCAAGACTGCGTGAATTAGACAAATTAGTTTTATACCGAATTATGTTAATGTTAGAATCAACTTGTTGTATCGAACCTATTTTTTTGTTGTAATACAAACAAAAGAAGTTGACATCGTAATTCAATTTCTCTCCTTTTTTTCCTCGTACACCAAGGTCTGTGTTGAATCCTTTTTCATCTTGTAAATTCGGATCTATTTTTACATTCGGATTAACAATACGTAAATCCGTAAAATTAATTCCACGGTAATTTTGTGAAACATTGGCATAAATTTCAGCCAGATAATGTGCTTTGTACGTTACACCAATTCCGAACAAAGGGAAAATTCTGTTACGCTTTTGAGTATCATTATATTTCAACGCATCTGATTTGTAATAACCGGCAACATCGGTAAATAAAAACTCAGCACGTATGCCTGGTGTAATACTTAATTTATCAGTAATTTTAAAAATATTTTCTGCTGAAAATGCGAGGTTATGACTATCAAAATCATAATCTGAATTTTCGAGATTTTCCGGATTTATGTAATTAAAATCTGCATCATCTGCGTCATTACCCAAGCCTTGCTGTTTGTTGGTAAATCCTTTAAAATAACGCAATCCGACGCTAAGAGAAGATAATTGTTTCCCTAATTTATATTGATACAATACACGTGTTTCTAAACCAAAATTTTTATACTTATCTTTTATCAAATCTCTATTTTTCAGGTCATCATTTCTATTTGCATAACTTAAAAAGCCCAATGCGTTTCGTGAGCCAATCAGTCCAAATAAAATGGTATTCCATTTTACTTGTTTTGTAATCTGATATTCCAATTTTGCTGATGGGATGTTCCAGTTAATTGCAAACCAGTTTCGTGTGCGGGTAGATTGTTTGGGGTTTTGGTTAAATTGATTATCCGTCAAACCGCCGGGTTGTTGCATCACATAATTTTGATGAGTAAACTCTATCGAAATTTTAATTTTATCATTAATCTGATAAGATATGTTTGCAAATGTGGTATGCGCATTCAGTCTGGAGTTTGGCCGCCAGCCTTTGGTAAATTTGTATTGGTAGTAAGCGAAATACGAAAACTTTTTATAAGTACCTTCAATAGCATTGTAGGCACTCACCGTTGCAAAAGAACCTGCAGTTGTTTGTGAAGTAAGTTGAAATTTCTTGGCAACTGGCTGATGCATTTTAAAATTAATCAAACCGCCAAACTGTGTTCCAAATTGTAAAGAGGCAGCACCGCGCACAATTTCAATTCTATCCAGGCCTTCCGTAGGCGGTGTGTAATAAGCATCCGGATAACCGATAGCATCAGCTGTTATATCATAACCATTTTGTCGAATGTTGAATTCTGCTGAACGATTTGGATTTAAACCACGTGCACCAATCCCTAATTGCATACCGGCAGCGTCATTTTCCCAAACATTTAAACCGGCAATACGGTTGAAAATTTGTCTGCCATTATTTGTTGCAGTATTAGCTTGTAAATTATTTAAATCAACAATTTCAGTTTTTTTACCTTCAAAAATTACTGTTCCTTCCACGCTTTTTAAACGAATTTCTTTCATTTTTTCCGCCTGAATGGTCACTTCATCTATAACACTCTTCATCGTATCTTCAGCAACTATCATTGTATCCACAGACTGTGCTTTTACTTGTTGAAATGCGGTTAAGCCTAAAAAGAATAATATGGCAAAAAGTTGTTTCATTGTTGTTGTTGAAATGGAAGTATCCATTTTTTCGGTGCAAAGTTAACAGGTTGTTTGGCTAAATCAATAGTGTTATCAATAAAAGGTTGGCTGGGATGACCATTTAATGCAGCATAACTTTCCACATAAACTTCGGCATCTTTAAAACCTTTTTTTTGGTTGAATTCTTTGGCTAAAAAATGAGCAAACTGCAAAATCATATCCGGCTGTGTGCTCATTTGCTTTTCTTGTTGTGGTGTCAGGTAGTCACGGTTGCGTATTTCAGCGATTTTACCTGTACGGTCTTTAACAACAAAAGTAGTGTACGCATTTTTTTCCATCAGCATCACGCGCCATGAAAAACGATAACCTTGTTCTGTCCAAAAAAGCTTATTTGGGTAAGCTAAGTATCTGAAGGGTAAAATTATTTGAATGATGAAATGCATACTTATTACTATCAACCAAAATGGAATGAATTTCGGCTGATAATGAATCTCATTTTTTACATCAGCTTTATAAAAAACAGATAATATTTTCTGGTGAAATGATGGAGAAAAGAATATCCATGTTGCAACGATCATGACGTACGGAAATACACCAATTTGAAAAAGCCAGCCGGTTAATAAATGAAATACAACAACGGCAATATATGCAAATGTGCGAGTTTGTTTATTCAGCAGGAAAAAGAAAATGGATATATCGAATAACATACCAAACCACGAAAACAAATAAGGCGTGATTTTATAATCAAAAAGAAATCCGATTACTGGCAGGTAATCGCGGCTCTTTAGCCATATCTTTAATGGTTGAGCATGCAGCAGCCAGTCAGGATTTATTTTGGCAACGCCCGCAAAGAAATATACTAACCCAATTTGCAGTTGTATAATAAGAATACACCAGTTGGGTATATGTGTTACCGCTTTTGTAATTCCAAATTTTACATCTAAAGAAGCATATTTATTCGCCGGTAAAAAACAAAGCATTAAACTAATAATACTTACGAAATAATAATGATTTAAATAGTTGGTCTTATCTGTTAATTCAACATACGTAAAGAAAACAAAAAACAAAATACTCGCAATTCTGTACAAGAAACCAGTCATGATGCAAAATGCTGCGGTTATCATAATTGCAAATACAGCATACATTCCATTACCGGAAAGCGGTTTTATAAATTCAAATCCTTCATACGGGAAATAAAGTTTTGGTTGAATGTATAACAGACTCACCCAGCCTTTTGCAACAAAACGAATACTGCTGAATAATAACATCGCTCCGAATAATACTCTGAATGAAGCAAGTGGCGCAATGGAAGTTTGACGAAATAAAAAGGATTGAATTTTACTAAAAACGGAGTTAGTCGCCATCACTATCAGTGTAAGTAATAGAAACACCTAATGCAGAAGGAACATCTACTTTCATCAATACAAGTAACTTTTTAGTTTCCAGAAACAAAGCATCAGCCTTTGCTTTATTGGAAACCACCGTTGCGGCATAATCAGGAGCACATTCATTCACTTTTGTAATGCATACATCGATTTGTGATAGAATATCATCTGCCAGATTACCACCAAAAGTGCTGACAACATTAAGTGTTCTTATATAATCAATTAAACCTTTGCCATCCGTTGTTCCTTTTCCATTCAGCACATCTTTCATGTTGTTTAATGTAAGCAACATATAGTTAGTACTGTTGTTAGAATAATAAGCCTGCGAAGCTGCCGGGATAATATTCACTGTCGCCACATTTCCTAAATAACCTGCAGGAATGCCTATCTGCATTCTTTTAAGATCATCGGTTCGTTGTGCTATGGAATTTACCATTAAGCTAAAAGAACCTGCGGCATCAGTTCCTAAACTATTTATATAAATATCTCTGTAAGTTGACCATTTAGAGATTATTTCTGTTTGTGCAGTTGTTAAATTGCTTATTAATGAAGCTAGATATGTTTTGTAAGAAGCTGCATTCGCATTGATTGTAAATCTGTCTAAAATTTGTTGATGTGAAAGCGTTCTGCTGAACAATAAATATTCAATTGCAGCAAACCCTTTGTCAGACTTTACTTTATTGTTTATCGAAGAAGGTGAATTATCATTTCTGCTGATATATGCTTCAATGCTGTCATTTCTGCATGGATAATAGTTGGTGTTTTCCAGTAGCATAATTTCGTCAGCAGGTACTGTTTGGCTGTAAATCTCGCAAGATTGCCAGGCAGCATAAGCGTTTAAAAATGCCGTTTGTAATGCTGAAAGATTAGACAAGTCTGATGAAGTATTGAAATTTGTTAAGGTTGTTTGAAGAGCAGATAAGCTTGTACCGTAATTATTGTAAGCCGGCAAGATAAGATTATCAGCATAATTGATAAACATATCTTTCTTACCAAAACTATCCGTGTCTTCTGTTTTACCACAGGATAAAATAAAAACAGTAATAATGCTTAGTATAAATATGCTGCTGATTTTCTTCATCTGTATATATTTTTTGAGTCTGTAAAGATATCTGATTTAACTGAATAAATTATAAAGTCGATTTCACAGCATCCAAGCCATAAATCGTACTGATTGTATTAATCATATTATCAATGTCTGTGGAAGTCAGATGATATGTTGACAGATTTCCGTTCCTGTAAAAATTATTTTTTAAAAGATTAAAATCTGTGGTACTGATTTTCTTCTCGGAATTATATTGAAGCGCCAGTAAAAATCCGAATCCTTCTGAAAGAGTATGACATCTTACAGCATAATCAGCAATACTTGCTTTCGACTGATTCATATAACTGATAAACGCACAGGCATTAATTAATTCAAGATTCTTTCTGATTTCAGATGCGGCCGCATCTCTGGTTGTGTAATCTTTTCTATTGATGGCATTTCTTCCTTTGATAAAGGCTTTTAAAGTATTTTCTATAGTACCTACAGATTTTCCTTTAGACGCATAAGTGCCATAAAATTTTAATGCTTTTGCGGTGTTCAACGAATCATAATTGGCTGCTGTAAGTATGGTAGGAACACCAAAATATCCGAATGCTTCATCCCAGTAATGCTGCATCGCCGTTCCCTCGCCTGTTACTACGGTAACGTTATCTGCAGGGTCTAATTTATCTTTTGTGGTATATTCTTCAGCAATTCTGTAATAAAAAACGGCACCCATCAATCCTTTTTGGATGATTTGGGCATATTCTACTCCATTAGAATCTACCAGATATTTTTTTGTTGCATCGAAAATGGAGGTCGCTACTCCTGCAACACCATTTCCGGTAGTAGATACATTATATGCAGTACTGTTGTCAGCGGCAGCCTGAAACATCGATTCAAAGAACGGAATATCCGTTGCAAACGTTTTATCTCGTAATTGTTTTCCGGAAGTATTTAATGAAACATCTGTAAACTCATTTCCGGCATTCGAGTACATATTCATTAAGCGTGTATACGACAAAATCTGTGTTTTTCCTTTTCCCAGTTCAGCAGCTATTTCACTCAGCATATTGATGCGGGCGGTTTGTCCACTGAAATTTACATTTTCAAAGTTGTAAGAAGACGGCAGGATAATTTCCGTAGTTTCTTCTTTTTCGCAGGAGCTCAGAAATACAGACAGACCTAATAATACAAACACTAATTTTTTCATTCTATTTTTATTTAGACTAATTTAAAATAATTTTCAATAGACAAAGGTAGATTTAATCTAAATAAGAACCAATAACCAATGTTGTGATTTTAATACCTAAAATGAGGTAGTTTAAAGCTGTTCTGCCATCTCTTCTTTGGTAATGAGGCTGTTTTGGATGGCATAGACTATCATTTCTGAGGAAGAATTGATTTTCAGCTTCTTCATGATGTTTTTCTTGTGCGTATAGACTGTATGCGTGCTTAAAAATAAGTGTCCGGCAATGGTTTTTGCAGTCCAGCCTTTTGCCGTTAGTTTGATGATTTCTGTTTCACGGAGTGATAAATTGAAAGCCTTGCAATTATCTTCATCTGCATGCATATGCTTTTCAATAATGATATCAATCACTTTATGACATAAGAATTTTTCTCCTTTTGCAGTAGCATAAATTGCTCCTATGATTTCTTCTTTATCACACTCTTTTGTTAAAAAACTGACAGCACCTAATTCAATGGCTTTATAAATATTCGACTTGGATTCATCCGCCGAAATAATCAAAAAGTTTGTTTTATGGGATAACTTTTTTACCTGTTCTATATCTTCCTGCAAAAAATTCTTGGCACTGTTATAATCAAAGATTACAACTTCAGGATGATGGTCTTTCACTAATTGTATTAACTCTGTTGAATTGGTCGCCTCACCAACTATCTTAAAGTCTTTTGTAGCCGCCAACAGATTTTTTAATCCGATTCGGACTAAATATTGAGCATCTGCAATAACGATTTTTATCATACCAACGAAGAGTAATACAAAAATAGCTAAATAACACGGAATTCTTAAATGATTAAAATAAATAAAATAGTATTTTAGCCATTCAATCGAACTATATGAATAATAATTTAACGTTCCGGAAGACTGTAGCGGGTTCATTAAAAAGTAATATTGATGTAGATAGCTGGCAAAAAGTACAAACTCAATATGAAAGTGGCAATTATGCAGGTGTAATTCGGGATTGTATTAATTATGTAAATCCTGAGATAGAAAAAAAATATGCAAATGCAGACAGAACGGAATACAATGTTCCGCATGGTTCCATCATTGTAACGGTAAAAATAACAGATACTGAATTTATAGTTACAGCACCGTTTCTGGATATTGAAGGAGCCAAACAGGTACCTGTATTACGACAAGTGGCACAACTTAATTTTGTACCGCTTACTTTATCCAGAATTGATTTAGACGGAACCAAATTGAACTTTTATTTTGCCTGTCCTTTAGATGCTTGCGAACCCTATAAAGTATATGATATACTGAGAGAAATCTGTATAAATGCCGATAACTACGATGATGAGTTTATTACAAAGTTTAATGCAAAGCGCATCCGAGAGCCAAAAGTATATCAATATACTGCGGAACAAAAAAACGCGGCATGGGATGCTATTCAGCAATATATAAAAGAAGCACTGGAAGGATATGAACAATTGGAAAATAAAAGACTGACAAGTTACCTCTGGGATATTTTAATAATTACTTTATTGAAGATAGATTATTTCTGTTCACCACAGGGAAATCTCAGAGTAGAAATAGAGAAAGCTATCTCAAACCTAAACAGCAAAGATGACTACTATCAGCGATTGAGTGGCGGCAGAGAATTTTTAAAGAAATTACAAGCGTACGATCGCGCTCAATTTGAAAATGATTTGTACAAGATAGACGTTTTTGTACCGTATAAATTCAGGACTAATTTAGAAAGCGTACGCAATGCATTGAAGTATGCACATGAAACAGCTGACAAAGAAATAAAGGCAGCAGATCATATTGGTGCTACATTTACATTAGAGTATGGCATCTTAAATTTTTTCTATAATAACAATGTTGATGATGTTATTGCTGATGTGTTAACAGAAGCGATGGAAAGTGCATCCGGAAAACCAATGGCACAGGCTTCCGGTATTTTATATGCAGCAATAAACAAAATTATGACAACAGATAGTTTTGCAACTGCTACTGCACCGCCTGCATCTACAACACAAACTAATCAGGGAGAAAAGAAAGGATTTTTTAGTAAATTATTTGGCAGTTAAAATATAATTCTTCAACTCATAATTCTACCATTCTACAATTAATTTTATGAATCACGAACAATTAAAAAATGCAGTATATAAAATCAATACGGCCAGCGGCAGCGGCACCGGTTTCTATTTGAATGCGCCGAACATTTTTGTAACGAATTATCATGTGGTGGAAGGCAACAAGAATGTAGCGATTGAAAATCAAACGCAGGACAGATTTATCGCCAAAGTAATTTATGTAAACCCCGATGCAGACATTGCATTTTTGAAAAGTGAAAATCATACACCTGATTCTACTATTCCATTTGATTCCGTTCAGGAAGTTCGCAGCAGAGATAAAGTTTTTGTGTTAGGTTTCCCATTTGGAATGCCATACACTATTACAGAAGGAATTGTATCGAATGAAAAGCAATTGTTAGATGGTAAGAATTTCATTCAAACGGATGCAGCTGTAAATCCGGGGAATAGTGGTGGACCTGTTGTAAATGCAGAAGGGTTATTGGTTGGTGTAACAACAGCAAAATTTACGGAAGCTGATAATGTTGGGTTTGCCATACCGGCAAAAATTGTGAGAGAGGAACTGGATACGTTAGCGCAAAATACGGAAGGCAAATTTTCTATGAAGTGCGATTCCTGTAAATCATTGATTTTTGAAAAAACAGATTATTGCCCGAACTGTGGTTCTACAATTAATGAGAAAATCTTTGACGATAAGGAAATCAGTAAATTATCAGTATTTGTGGAAGAAGCCATTAAAAATATGGGCACCAATCCTATACTGGCTAGAAGCGGAACGGAATACTGGGAATTCCATTCAGGCAGCGCGTTGGTTCGTATTTTTGTATATGATAAAAATTATTTGTATGCCACCTCGCCTATGAATAATTTACCAACGGGAAATTTAGAAGCGTTATTGCGTTACCAGTTGAGTAACCCGGTGCCGCCTTATAAATTAGCCGTTTATAACAACCAGATTTATTTATCGTACAGAGTTCGTATGAGTGATGTTTTTTCAAACAGAGCGGATGAGATAAAACAAAATCTGTCTAATTTAATTTTGAAAGCGAATGAAATGGATGATTAC
>DAORIK010000016.1:22407-33515 GCA_035438465.1 Chitinophagales bacterium
GATAAAACAAAATCTGTCTAATTTAATTTTGAAAGCGAATGAAATGGATGATTACCTTGTACATGAATTTGGTTGTGAGAAAACAAATTATGCGAAGATGCATAGTTAAAATTGGCTTCACTGATTATTTTATAAAAAAAGACCAATTAATTAATTGGTCTTTTCTGTTTTATTTTAAAGGAAATTATTTAACAGTAAATCTTCCGGTGGTAATTACTTTTTCATCTACTTTCAATTGATAAAAATAAATACCGGAATTTTTAAAAGCATCTTTGGTGATTTTTTCTTCATACTCTTTCACCTGATTGATTTTTAAAACTTCACTTCCAACTATATTGTAGAATATTACAGACACTTTGCTTTTTTCCAAATCTACTTCTTCGCTGATTTTTATAGTAGCGTCGCTTACCATCGGATTTGGATAAAATTTGATTAAATCTTTCTCGCCATAACGAGCATCAGCATACGAAGTTTCTAATGCATTTGCAGCAACCGAAGATTTCGGTAAAAAAATTATTGAAGAAAACAATAATATCAGGAATGTAAACGTTTTACGCATAGGCTTGTACACACTTTTTCGGTTTTCAACATTATAAGTAAACATAAATTTATGTATTTGAACTGTAAAAGTCAATATCTGTGCCAAATAAATTGTGAGAATAGTTAATATTTGACATACGACAAGAAATCAGCCAGTGTCAATATTTTATAATCAATTAGCGATGAATTTTTATAACTATTTGATATACAAAATGTTGTCATTTTAACAGATTTTCCAAATTTCATATCAGAAAGCTTATCTCCAATCATTACAGACTTGGTGAAATCTATTTCGGGGAAGTCATTTTTTGCCAGTAAAGCCATGCCGTTCTTAGGCTTGCGCAGATTATTTTCTTCCGATTCGATATCGGGCGCATAGTACACAGCATCAATTCTGCCGCCATTGAGTTCTATCATATTCATCATATTCTGATGAATTTCGTCGAGCTGTTCGTGTGTCAGTAAGCCTTTTGCTATACATTGCTGGTTGGTAACTACTATAATTCGCGTAAATAATTTAGCGAGTTTCGGCATGGTTTCCAAGACACCATCCAGAAATTCAAATTGTTCCCAATCGAGCACATAACCATCGTCAATATTTTTATTAATCACACCATCGCGATCGAGAAATAAAGTCCAGGAAGAATCGATTAGAATGGGTTGCATTATTTAAAATCTATTTTCGCTTTTTCATAATCTTCAGGTATACCGATGTCGATAAAATAATTATCAAAGATGCTTCCATGAATGTTTAAATCGTTCAGATGTTTTTCCAGAATATCTTTCTCGAAAGAAAATTTTTGGTTGGTTGTTATTTTCTCAAATAAAGACTTTCTGAAATAATAAACACCGCCGTTAATCAAGCCGTGTTCGCAATGTTTTTTTTCATTGAAAGAAATGATGCGTTGTTCATCATTGAGTTCCACTGTTCCGTAGCGGTCGAAATTAAACATAGGTTTTAGCGCAATGGAAATATCCGCATCTGCTTTTTTCAGTTTGGATAATTCAATATCAAAATAGGTGTCACCATTCAGCACAAAGGCATCTTCTTCCACTAAACTAAACGCATGTTTGATGCCGCCGCCGGTACCAAGTGGCTCGGCTTCGATAGCGTACTGTATCTCAATTCCTACATAATTATGCTGAAAAAAATCCTGTATTACTTCTTTCAAATGACCAACTGAAAGAATCACACTTTTTATTTTCTGATGTTGTAATTCTTTAAAGATATAATGTAAGAAAGGCTTTCCATTGATGGGTGCCATTGGTTTGGGCACATCTTTTACAACAGTACTTAATCGTGTACCGAAACCGCCTGCAAGTATGATAACTGGTGTTGTATGAATGTTGAATGTTGAATGTTGAATGGTAAATGATTTTAGAGTTTAAAAATCTTACTACTTATTACTTACTACTCATTACTAAAGAACTTTTCTTCTACCAGCTGACAAATAATATGTCCTACCGTGATATGGCATTCCTGAATTCGTGGTGTATCGGTGGATGGAATATTGATTAAATAATCGCAGTAATCTTTCATCTTTCCACCTGTTTCGCCGGTAAACCCAACAATAATTAAACCGCGTTCTTTAGCTACCTTTAATGCTTCTAAAATATTTGCAGAATTTCCGGAAGTGGACAAGCCGATTAAAATATCGCCTTTTTTGCCTTTTGCTTTCACAATACGTGCATATACTTCATTGTAACTATAATCATTGGCAACTGCAGTTAAATAGGATGTATTCACGTGTAAAGCTTCCGCATCCAGCGGTTCTCTGTCGGTATAAAATCTGCCGGAAAATTCTGCAGCCAGATGTTGAGCATCAGCAGCGGATCCACCATTGCCGCAAAACAATAATTTGCCACCATTCCTGAAGCAATTTACTATTTCATTTGTCACTGCTTCCAATATATTCTGCAACCTTTCATCCTCCAGTATCTGTTGTTTTACAGAAATTGATGCACTTAGTATTTCTTGAATTTTTGATTGCATACTGTAAAGATAGTGATTAACGATGTACGATTAACGATGTACGATTAGTTTTTTTATATTTGATTGTAAAATAAAATGGGAACTATAGACATTGATACATCATCTAAAATAATTACAATTTCATCGAATATAATCTGTTATGGCAATGCTGCTGATTATGAAATTGCAAAACTGATTGCAGAAGAAATCGAAACAATGTGGAACGATCCGTATGGGACTGTCAGTTTATATAATTCAGACTTTTTTGTCAGATTTAAGATAAGTGCACAGTATAACAGTTTGCTGTCAGCACAAAGTATTTTCGAGAATGAAAATCCTAAAAACAATTATATACGCATTGAGGAATATTCCAAACTGAATATTTCCTGCATGGATGCGATTGGCAGCAATACGGCTTATTTTCAACGCAATAATTTATACGTTGGTTCTACAACGGCTGCACATGAGTATGGACATTCCTTAGGACTGGCACACCCGAAAGATTTGAATATTGTAGGTAAAGGGGTGCCTGGTATTATGTATCCTCGGGGCACTCTGGTGGATCCGGAATTTCAATATGATATACATGTAAAACCAGGTGAAGGTGGAGGAACATTAAATCCTGTTTACCGTAAAGTAATGCAAGTTGATATTGATAATTTGCAGTTGAATAAACTAATTGAAAATGAAATTTTTGTGATAGGAAAATTTACCAATAAATATCACGAAATGCAGGTGAAGGAAATTGTTTAGTTTTTTTACGCAATTCCGATATTTATTGGAACGCAAAGGTGTAAAGAAAATTATCCATAAAAGTTACTCTTATACGGATACCTTTTATGATACATATCTTGCACCATTAATATCATCGTATTTCTGAGCTCATCAATATTTTCTTTATTGGTCGCTGAAATAAAAACGCAATTACAATTCATCCACGAGCGCATATTTTTCTCAAAATCTTCAGACAGTTCTTTTTTTATTTCTTCCGGTAAGAATCTGTCAAAATGTTTTTCACGATACAAATCCATTTTATTGAAAACAATTAATCTTGGTTGTTTTGTTACGCTTAAATCTGAAAGTGTTTCGTTCACCACATTAATATGGTCTCTGAAATTTTCGTGCGAGGCATCCACCACATGCACAATAATATCGGATTCTTTGGTTTCATCTAAAGTAGATTTAAAACTTTCTACCAGATGATGCGGCAACTTGCGAATAAAACCAACCGTATCGCTCAGTAAAAAGGCAATATTTTCTATTACTACTTTTCGTACAGTGGTATCCAGTGTTGCGAATAGTTTATTTTCGGCCAATACTTCACTTTTACTCATCAAATTCATGATAGTAGATTTGCCAACGTTTGTATAGCCAACCAGCGCAACTCTTATCAATTCACCGCGTGTTTTTCTGCGGGTTGCTTCTTGCTTATCGAGAATTTCTAAATCTTGTTTTAGCCTTGCAATCTTATCATTAATCACTCGTCTGTCCGTTTCAATTTCTTTCTCCCCCGGACCACGCATGCCAATACCACCACGCTGACGTTCTAAGTGTGTCCATAAACCTTTTAAGCGAGGCAATAAATACTGCATTTGTGCCAATTCTACCTGTGTGCGTGCCTGTGCGGTTTGTGCGCGCATGGCAAAAATATCCAGGATTAAACTCGTTCTGTCCAGAATCTTGCACTTCATTTCTTCTTCAAGGTTGCGCTGCTGAGCCGGAGAAATCTCATCGTCGATAATGACGGTATTAATATCTGCAAATTCTTTGTATGCCTTAATTTCTTCCATTTTGCCTTTTCCAACAAAATAACGTACATCAGGATGCTTGAGTTTCTGTGTAAATTTCTTTATGGTTATCGCACCCGCGGTTTCCGCTAAAAATGCCAGTTCATCGAGGTATTCGTCTACCTGTTCAGCCGTCTGGTCATCGCGGATGATGCCCACCAAAATGGCGCGTTCTTCTATTATAGGATTTACTTCGTACATTTTACTAAAAAAATATTAAGCACATAGTTGCATGGTTTTTTTTGAATAGCATTTTATACGAGTGCATTATTTTCGGAAAGCTAAAGAAAAATATAGAAATTCATCGAAGATGAATGCTATGTATTTCTATTATACTTATTAAGTATTTCCTATTTTATTGCAACATGACTATGTTTCTATGTGGTTTAATTTGTTAGCAAAGATATAAATAAAAATGGTTCGCATTTTACGAACCACTTTTAAATAAAAATTCATTTATAAAATTGAATAGATTAAAACTCAGAGAATCTTGAATCAGTCATCATTTTAGTATCAGTCAGTGTTTTTAAGAATGAAATTATTTTACTCTTTTCATCTGCATTCAAAGGAATACCGAGTGTATTGTTGCGTTGTAAGACGGTGTCCAAGGTTGTTGTAGTTTTTACAATTCCGGATGAATAATGATTTAAAACTTCTTCCAGCGTTGTAAATCTGCCATCGTGCATATAAGGAGATGATTTTTCAATATTCCGTAAGGTTGGAGTTTTAAATTTAAAGCTATCAGTTGAAATTACGGAGACTCTAAATCTTCCAACATCTGATGTTGTAGTTAAACCGTTATTTCTGAATTTAAAATCAGAAAAAAGTATACCGGAATGACAAGCAGCACATTTTTGATTAAATAATTCCATGCCTTCTTTTTCTACGGACGTTAATGCAGATGTGTTTCCACTTAGGTATTCATCGTATCTGGATTGATTAGACACAATAGAAATCAGAAAGGAAGATAAAGCCTGATTAAATCTCAATGGCGTAATCTCTGTAGAACCGAATGCTTTATTAAATAAACCTGCGTAGTTGTTATCCGCTTTTAGTTTGGTAATAATATTCGGAATGGTTTCATCCATTTCAACGGGATTCTGAATCGGATTGACATGAAAAAAGTCAAGGTCTCCTACCCCTCCATCCCAGAAAAATAAAGGATTCCATGCAAGGTTAAAAAGTGCCGGAGCGTTTCTTGTTCCTAATTTATTGTCAATACCATGACTAACTCTATGTCCCGCATGTGCAAATGCTGCAAATTGCTGATGACAACTACCGCAGGAGATAGTATTATCTCGGGATAATCGAGCATCATAAAATAATTTTCTACCCAATTCTCTTTTTTCATTTGAATACGGGTTTTCAATCAGATTATACTTAACTGCCGGAAAATTATCCGGAATCACAAAACCTTTATCAATAGGTATACTATCTTCCTTTTTGGAACATTGAACAAGCAACAAGACCAGAAGTATGAAATAAATCTTTTTCATGATAATCTTTTTCATGAATAATGAGAATAAAATCTATTCAAAATACAAAGGAGAGTTCGTAGCCCTCCTTTGTAAATAATTGAAAATATTATTCTGCATGAATGTGATCAATCTTAAACATCTCTTTGTAATTATTTGCAATAACAGGCGCATTTGGTCCTCCCATTACAACCGGTGTAGTTGGCACACTAATATTGGTTGTTCCATTTACTATTTTTAGTGCATCTACAAATGTATGAATGTGTTTGTGGTTGTTGCTTCCAAAGCTTATTGGAGCTCCGGGAAAATCCATCGTTATCGTTTTTAGATTATTTACAGTAGGAGAAGAATAACCACCAAATCCACCAATGTGATACATAAAGTCACTGCCGGCAACTTGAGAGAAAGTTCCTTCTGTTTTTACAAAAATATAACCTGAATTCCAAGTCCAGTACATATCAGCATGTGTTGTAACATCTAATACTCCTGTTCTTTGGGAAGCAGGGGCAGTAGATTTTAGAGAATCAACACCGATAGTGAATGTAACCGATATATATTTTCCGGCAGGAATATCGCTGAATTCTACTTCTTGTGATGTTTCATCTGCTTCATCTATCAAGAAATAGCATTCATCTTTTGGTACTACATAACTGCTTCCGTCTTCTTTATTAAATATGAAATTACTCACATAATATTTGAATAATGAGAAGTTCATGGAGTCGTTGTTGGCGTTTTTATACCAGGTGGTATTTAACTCCAGATCTGCAGAGCCGGCTCTGTTGTCAAATTCAATAGCCACCATGCCGGGGCCTTCCGTTTCTTCTTTCTTACAAGAAGTGATAAAGGATAAAATTGCAAAGGATAATAAGAATAAATGTGATTTTTTCATTTGTTTAAGTGTTTAAATATTAAGAATAAGAATTACTAGTTTTAATAGATTCTACCAATAGAATCATTTTTCCCATGGTGTAGGCAACAAGGCCGAACAACAGGAAAAGAATACCTTCCATGTTTGGAAAGTATACTAACAGCACGGATGCCGCTAAAACGGAAGTCCATTTTAAGATGGATTTATTTCTTACACCCCAAAAGAAGTAAAAAACAATTTCCATGATATTAAAGACAGCTATCAATCCGCTTATTAATGCTCCATAAGTGATTAAAGTGGACATGTTGTATTATTTTATTAATTTAAAATTTACTGATTTGGTTGATACATTTCCGCTATGGTCTTCAGCAGTAAAAACTAAAAGCGCATCTAAGTCTGCATCAATAACAAGTTTATAACCTTTATAAAAATCAATATGCTCCATATGGTCATGTCTCGGATTGATATGGATTAAGGTGTCTCCGTTTGCTTTATTGGTAACGAGGTATTTGAAATTGTGCATATCAGCATCGTCCATCGTTGCCTGTATGATGACGGAATCCGTTGTTGCATTGATTACCTGTCCTTCGGTTGGCAACAACAAGGAAATAACAGGAGCAGAGGTGTCTGTCTCTTTTTTGCAGGCAATAATGCCGACGCAGCAACAGATACTCAGGAGGATTAATTTTTTAAGCATGACTTTTTGTTTAAGGTTGTTTGTTATTTAGCTGCATTTTCAGCAGTGATTTTTGTTTTTCTCTTTATCTGATAACGGAACATACAGTTAAATCCGGTTTGCTCCTTTACATTTCCGGAAGAGATGCGTTGTGCCATCGGCTGGGAGACACTTACATTAAAGGAAAATTCTTTAATAGTGCATTGCAGACCGATATTTGCTGACATTGCCCAGCCTCCGGATTTTTGTTGTATAATCTTATTATGCAGATTCTTCTGCGAAATATCCGTGCGAATTCCAGCAGTAGGTGTTAAAGCCACTTTCTTGAAAAAATGGGTATAGTTGGCGGAAAGTTGGTAGGAATACATGTTGCCATATTTTACCTTATCCTTATTATACATATTTATTTTTACCAGTGCGGAATTCACCAGACTCCATCTTTTGACACTCATGCTATAAGTACCGGAAAGATAGAATGCTACCATTTGGGTTCCGAAATTAAAATCCTGCAGCAGTTCATTCGTAGAGGTTTTCTTACTGCCGGTAGGGAAACCCAATCCAAAGCCGATATTTAGGATGTGTCCGACTTTTTTATCTCCTAATGCAGGTTTTGACAACACCCTGAAATTGGAAAATAACATCAGGTCGCCTGCACCAAATTTTCTTTCTTTCAGATGTGGTGTGTTCTCATCCAATTCTTTATATTCATTCAGCATCCAGGTAATGGGCATTGAGAAACGAATGTCCACCCATTTCTTTGGTGCATAGGATACAAAAAAAGATTGCGTTATAATTTGCGTTCTTTTTACATTGGCATCAGATATCAGATGTTTGAAGTTTCGGTATTGCAGCGATGTTCCTACAGAAGATTGTGGTTGTAACGACAAAACATCTGTATTCATCACCGCCGGAGAACAGCCGCAAAAATCACAAGCGTACACGCCGCTATAACAGCATATAAATGCTATAATAAATTTATACATGGAAAATTGGTTTTAGATGATAAAAAAGATTATCCTAAAACAACAGGAGGTTTGAGTAATGAGGTATGGAATCCTTCAGATAAGTGTGAAATATAATAACTACTATGTTTTAATAGAAGAGAAGAAAAAGGAGTTTCTGCTTTTAGTATCTTATTAAAAAATATCTCTACTTCTTTGATTTTGATATTTAATGTTGAGAAAGGATTTCTATTGTCTTCGTTTTCTGATTTTGCCAGCGTTTTATTTAAATGGCAGGAGCCGTGGCAGCATGAATTTTTCACGTTTTTATTTACACAATATTTCTCTGTGATAGATTTCTCATCTAATTTATATACTAACAGAAAGGTGGTTTGCTGCATAGTTGTCAGCAGAAAAAAGAAAGAGAATAATATGGAAGCGATGGCTTTTATCACTTTGCAAAAGTAAGTATTTAATCAATATAAAAAGATGATTCCAATCACCTTTTAGTGTTATCTGTTTGCCAACTCAGTATAAGGGCGTAACATAGCTCCTAAATAAATCTGACGCGGACGACCAATCGGTTCTTTGTTTTCTTTCAATTCTTTCCACTGTGCTACCCAACCCGGCAATCTGCCCAAAGCAAATAACGTTGTAAACGTATCTGTCGGGAAGCCCATCGCATTGTAAATAATTCCTGAATAGAAATCAACGTTTGGATATAATTTTCTGGATACAAAATAATCATCGTGTAAAGCGGCTTGTTCCAGTTCAACTGCAATGGTTAATTTTTTATCGGCAACACCTAAATCATCTAACACTTCATCGCAAGATTTTTTTAAGATGCGCGCACGGGGATCAAAATTTTTATATACTCTGTGCCCAAATCCCATTAGTCTAAAACCTGAAGTTTTGTCTTTTGCCATCGCCACAAATTTCGCCGTGTCTCCGCCATCTTTTTCAATGGCTTCCAACTGTTCTAAAACAGCCTGATTTGCACCACCGTGCAGAGGGCCCCAAAGTGCGCCGATTCCTGCGCTCACAGAAGCATAAATATTTGCGTTGGAAGAACCCACCATTCTTACCGTAGATGTAGAACAGTTTTGCTCATGATCTGCATGTAAAATCAATAGTTTATCCATGGCATCTACTAAGACAGCAGAAGCCGGTTTCCCAAATGCCATTTGTAAAAAGTTGGCGACATAGTCCAGATTTTTATCATTCGGTATAAAATCTAATCCTTGTGAGTTGCGAATAATCATTGCTACCAGCACCGGAAATTTTGCCAGAATATTAATGTAATTTTCATCGCTTAATTTTGCACCGTCTTTATAAACTCCTGATAAAACAACCGTTACCGCTGCCAGTTGTGCCATCGGGTGAGTTCCTTTTGGCATTGCCTTTAAAATAGTTTCTACCTCTGACGGAACATCAGAATTATCTTTTAATTTTTGATTAAAGTCTGCTAATTGGGTGGCTGTTGGCAATTCACCATATAACAACAAATAAGCTACTTCCGTAAAATTTGATTTTTCTGCAAGCTCTGCAATCTCGTAACCACGATAACGCAATATACCGATTTCGCCATCTAAAAAAGTAATTTTACTCGTAGTAGCACCTGTGTTTTTGTACCCGAAATCCAGTGTTACAAAACCTGTATCTTCTCTTAATTTATCAATGTTGATTGCATATTCGTTTTCTGTTCCAACTAAAACAGGACATTCAGTTGTTTTTCCGCCAAGGGTAATGGTTACTTTATCTTCTGACATACATTTGAAATGAGCTATAAAAATACAAAAAGAATAATGATTGAAAGTTAAGATAATATTACTCGATTGTTTCAGGGATTAAATTCGTCGGTTACATTTACTTCTCGTGCAGGAATATTTTTCGGTACCAGTCCGCTTAGTAATAAAGCTTTGGAAACTTGACGTTTGAACAGAAAACTCGTAAATCCCTGACCAACTAAATCCGGACAATTTCCGATATAAATGGTAATTGGCCGCACCAACGGATATTCTTTGTAAGCTATACTTTCCTGAGAAATTGTAGTAACGGTATTTTGATAAGAAACCGGCAAAAATTTGAAAGTTGCTCTTATATATTGTGCTTCTTTATCATTTCGGTTACTCAACAGGTTATACGGAATAAATCCAATAGCATCTGTATTGGTTTCTAGATACTTTAAAACATCTTTGACTGAATTTAAAGAATAGGCATTTTTAAACTGAGCCGGTGATGTTTTTGACAATTGCATTATTGTTTTTGCAATACCGGATTTGGCATTATCAAATACTAATTTGGTATTGTTTGTCAGAGTAAGATAGTCTGCAATCTTTTCCAAAACTAAAACAGAGTCCTTATTTGATTTATTAGCAATAACAGCAATTGCATCGTATGCAAATGTATTTTCCAGCACCTTTGAATCTTGTATGAATTGTACCTTCGCAATTTCATCCGCAGAGAGTAACCTTCCTATGGCAATGATAGTATTCTTCTTGGTTTTAAAATTACTAACAGCAGCATCTTCTGATGTATATTGAAATGAAACTTTAGCAGTAGGATAAAAATTTTCGTAAATCGGAATTAGCGGTTCCAAAACAGCACTTAAATTTGAATCTGCTGTTATAACTACACTTCCTGAATTCCAGTCTTCTTGATTCGTGTTTTTTTTATCCTCAGTGGAATTACAGCCGCTCATACAAAAGAAAAGTATCATGGCATACAAATAACTCATAAAACGAATCTGACGCATTATTCTTCTTCTTTTAAAATTTGGAAAGCTCTGTATAAGCGGAAAAATCCATACATGAGTAACAACAAGGCAAACAATGGTTTTGTTGCAGTAT
>DAORIK010000016.1:33615-36187 GCA_035438465.1 Chitinophagales bacterium
CGGAAAAATCCATACATGAGTAACAACAAGGCAAACAATGGTTTTGTTGCAGTATTCAGCAATGCTAAGTGCAACGGTAAAGTCAATAATACTATACCTAAGACAATATACCCCAGGGCTATAGCCAATCGTAATAAAAAAGCGGGATGGAGGAATTTATTCATCGGGTAAAAATAGAAAACCTTGTTGCCAATAGCAACAAGGTAGTATTAAAAAGAGATAATTTATTAATTTACCTGAAATGTAATTGGCAGTGTATGGTAGACTTTTACAGGTTTATCACCCTGCCTTCCCGGATTCCATTTCGGCATATTATTTATAACAGCCAATGCCCGTTCGGCGCATCTGCCACCCACATTATCTTTTATCACTTTCGCATCTTTAATGCTGCCGTCAATATCTACATAAAACTGAATCAGCACTTTCCCACTCAGTCCCATTTCTATATCACGCGTATCCATAGATATATGGCTTTTCAGGTACTTTATTAATGCTTCATTTCCGCCAACAAAACTTGGCATTACCTCTGCCCAGGTAACGGGTTTTGTTTTAACGGGAGTTTCTATGGTTGTTCCTATATCCGTTCCTGTATTTGTATTTGTTGTAAGAATATTACCGGCAGTTGTATTGCTGATATTATTTGTCTCAGTAGAAATAGCAGCAGTTGAGTTTGCTAAATCTATTTGTTTGACAGGTTCACTTGTGATGGCAGGTGTTTCAACCACCGGTGTCAATTCAACAAATGTCTGAGTGTTTGCAGGTGGAGCAATACTTTTTGGTTGTGTGATTATTTTTGGAAGCACAGGCTCCGGAACATCCACCAACACATTAACTGGTTCAACTTTCGTAATATGGGGAATTATTGAATTGCCGGAATGTGGCATAAAAAGAGCAATTAAAATAAATACCACAATTGCTGAAGTGGTTACCAGTAAACCATAAGCTGCATTTTTATCAGTTATGCGGCGTAATTGATAAGCACCATATGATTTGTTTCGATTTTCAAATATGATATCATCCATTGAATAATTTTGATATGAATTGTTCATACTGACAGTTTATTATAAAACGGAAAGGGAATAATATTATTGTACATCTTAAGTATAAAAAAAACCTCAACATTTAGTTGAGGTTTAAAGTAGTATGTACAATGTATCTTATCTATTGTAGTTTGAAAGTAACCGGTAAAGTATAATAAACTTTTACCGCTTTACCTCGCTGAGAGCCCGGCGTCCATTTTGGCATGGATTTTACAACGCGCATAGCTTCATCGCCACAACCGCCACCAACTCCATCTTTTAAAACAGTTGGTTCACGAACAGTTCCATCGGTATCGATGTAAAATTTCACAATTACTTTTCCTTCCAGACCGTTTTCACGAGCTAAAGAAGGGTAGCGTATATTTTTTTGTAAGAATTTCATTAATTCAGGAATACCGCCAGGGTATACCGGCATTACTTCAGCTCTGTCAAAGATTTCCGGCTCTTTGGGTTGTTCCGGTTCAGGTGCCGTTACAGGGCCGGTTCCAACTTTTTCCTCTACTATTGCTTTCGCTTCTTTGTCTCCTTCCTGCGTCTTTTCCGCTATTTTGGTATCCTGAATATCTTCCTGTTTTGTTTGTTCTTTTTCTTCCGGTACTTCTTCATCTTTCTTTGCTATCATCTCCACAAACTTAATCGTCGGACGAACCGGCGGTGGTGGTGGCGGTGGCGGTGGCGGCGGCGGTGCTTCCACCGGTGGTGGTGTTTCCTCCAGATTTACATCTGTCATCTCAATATTTACTTCCTTGTCTTTTTTATCTTTAAAGGAAAAAACATTAAATCTTAATAATAAAATAAGTACTAAAAAGCCACCCATCGCAAAAGCAAAACCTCTGAGTGTGTGTTTATTTACCAGCTTACGAATAACATAAGCACCATAATCTTTATTAAGATTATCAAAGACGATATCATCCCACGAGGCATTTCTAAAATCTGTATTATTGCTCATTTATTATGTTTTATTTTAGGATGTTTATTATTCTGAAACATTTGCATTACCTCCATTCTTTATAGCTTCGATTTCAAGAGGGTTTACATCCTGAATCGCATAAATCTTGGTTTTGGTAATATCCATTTCATCTAAAATATCTACCATATTTTTATAGTTTGCATCGTCAGTTAGTTTTATTAAAACCACCAACTTGCTGTCGCCTTCCTTATCCAGTCCCCATTTAGCCTTTACTTCTGCTTGTCTCTTAAGGATTACTTCTCGAATTCCTTTTGGGGAATAGTCCACTTTTTTCAAGCCGGCAACAATTACATCCGGATAGTACCAAAGTTCATCATCCTTATCAGCAATAAGATTTAACACTTTAGAGCCTGGAACTGGTTCCGGTTTTATGGTCTCGTTATCCGGTTTTTTGGGCATTGCCAAATCCATAGCAACAGACTTTGATAACTGTGTGGTTAACATGAAAAATGAAATCAATAAGAATGCCAAATCCACCATGGGAGTTAAATCGACACGCGTAGATAATTTTTTGGAACGGACACCGCCTTTATGTTTGCCATGCCCGCCACCGGACGAGGTA
>DAORIK010000017.1:0-35195 GCA_035438465.1 Chitinophagales bacterium
CAGCCATCTCTATCTTTCACATCATCATACCATTCTTCATAATATTCGCTGTCTGAACTAAAAAATTCTAATATATTTTCACCTACCAGTACAAACTTAGATATACCTTTTTCTAGTAAACCATCAATTACATCCCGTTTTAAAAATTCAATGTCATTTTGAAGACAATCATTCCATTCACCAATAAACTCTATAATAGCTGAGCTTTTTTTATAATCCACATACAACAGCTTCAGATATAACGTTTCAGAACCAAAATAATCCCATTGCGGGTGGATATAATAATTATAAATTTTATCTGTAAACTCAAACTCGCTGTATTCACGTCCGAAGAACGGAGATTTTTCATCTTCTTCAGCGGTATAAAAATCGCGCCATTTCCAATAGGGTTCTAACGTATGCAATGTTGTTATGAATTTTGGGTTTAATTTAGATTTAAAAATTGAAATATGCAACACTAATTCTAATTACTAATTACTCGTTTTACTAATAAAATAATCCGCTATTTCATCAATAGGATTGGTAACAAATTTACCAAGTGTACATTCAAAGTCATCTGCCACTTTCTGGAGTTCTGGTTTAAAAGTGGTGGCTATTGAACCGACAAAGCCAATCGGATATTCCTGATAATTTTCAAAACAGGATATATGAAAATCAAAAAATTCAGTAAATCCTTTTTGAAGTACAACCTGTGCATAATCTGTTTCTCTGAATTTAGATAAAACAGGGGCAAAACTTGCCAGATAACGATTCGGAGATGCTTCTTTATATACTAATTGAAAAATAGTATTTTTTTCAAGCTTGTATTCACTCAACAAATACTCTTCCATCTCGTGTGGTAAAAGATGATATAAGAAATCACGCAAAATTATTTTACCAAAATACGCGCCACTTGCTTCGTCTCCTAAAATATATCCAATTCCGGCATATGATTCTACTAATGTTTCTCCATCAAAAAAAATGGAATTGGAACCTGTTCCTAAAATGCAGGCAATGCCGGGCTGATTGCCACAAATAGCATATGCAGCCGCTTTCATATCATGGTCAATTTCTATAGCAGCCTTCGTGAAGATAGATTTCAATGCTGCTTCAGCCAGTCGGTTTCGTTCGGAACTGGAACAGCCTGCGCCAAAAAATTTGATTTCAATTACGTTATCCGCAACAGCAATTAATTCACTGTTTGAAAAAATTTTCTGATATATTTCCTCATGATGATGAATAATCGGATTAATACCAACTGTTTCAAAATATTTTTTCAATTGGGTTACAGGATCATATAACAGCCAAGCTGTTTTGGTAGAGCCACTATCTGCGAATAAAATCATATTGATTTACAATTTATGTTGTACAATGTACGGTTTATACTGTTTTTTTATTGGATAAAAATAACTAAGTTTATATAGATAATAAAATTTAACAAGCATTAAAGCATAGATATGGCAAAGACAGCATTATTAGTAGGTGCCACAGGATTAGTTGGCGGATTCGTTTTAGAACAATTATTACAGGATGCGTATTACGACAGCATTGTTGTATTAACCAGAAAATTATTAGGCAAGAATAATCCGAAACTGAAAGAGGTTTTAGTAAATTTTGATCAGTTGGAAAATTATGCTAATGACATCAAAGCAGATGTGGTCTTTTGTTGCTTGGGAACCACCATAAAAGCTGCAGGCTCTCAGGAAGCATTTAAAAAAGTAGATTATGAATATCCATTACGTGTGGCTGAAATCGCTAAACAAAATGGTGCCGCTTCCTTTTTGATTATTACTGCATTGGGCTCCGCGAAAAGTTCTATCATATTCTATAACCGTGTAAAAGGAGAAGTAGAAGAAGCGATTGGCAAACTGAATTTTGATGTTTTGCATATCTTACAACCCAGTTTAATTATCGGTGAACGAAAGGAAAGCAGAACAGGAGAAGGAATAGCTCAAAAATTATCGCCTGTTTATGATGCGGTAATGTTTGGTCCTTTGACTAAATACAAATCTATTAAAGCGGAGCAAATTGCCAAAGCGATGATACACTATTCCAAATCGGATGCGAAAGGAATTATAAGACACGAGAGCGGTGAATTGCAGAAAGTATAATTACTATACCGGAACTGAAACAACCTGCTCAATAGATGTCTTGATAATATTTACCGCTTCTTTCACCTGAGCCTCACTAATTACTAATGGCGGGGCAAAACGAATGATATTGCCATGTGTAGGTTTTGCCAGCAAACCATTATCACGCATTTTTAAGCATAAATTCCATGCTAATTCACCATCGGTATTCCAGTTATGCTCCGTTTCTTCACTTGTTTTTATTACCATTGCATTCAACAAGCCTTTTCCTCTCACCAATTCAATCACAGGATGATTTAACTTTCGCAATTCCGCTCTGAAAATCTCTCCCATTTTACTTGCATTCTCAGCTAATCTTTCCTCTACCACCACTTGTAAACTTGCAATGGCTACGGCACATGCTAAAGGATTTCCGCCAAAGGTAGAACCATGTTCTCCCGGCTTAATGCATAACATAATTTCATCTCTCGACAATACAGCACTCACAGGCATAGTTCCACCACTCAATGCTTTTCCCAACACTAAAATATCCGGTTTCACATTTTCATGATCACACGCCATCATTTTTCCGGTACGCGCGATGCCGGTTTGAACCTCATCTGCAATAAATAAAACATTATACTGTGAGCACAATTCTTTTACTTTTGTGAGATATCCTTCATCAGGAACTACCACTCCAGCCTCTCCCTGTATGGGTTCTGCCATAAAAGCCGCTACATTTTTATCCTGTAAAGCTTCTTCTAATGCTACTATATTATTATACGGAATTTTTACAATACCAGGAACATACGGACCAAAACCACCATAAGAAGATGGGTCTGTTGACGAAGATATTGCCGCAATGGAACGTCCCCAGAAATTGTTTTCACAAACCACAATTACTGCCTTGTTATTTTCAATTCCTTTAACATCATACCCCCAACGGCGAGCAAGCTTGAATGCGGTCTCACACGCTTCCACACCTGTATTCATCGGCAATACTTTATCGTAGCCCAAAAGGTTTGTTATATATTCCATGTAAACTCCCAATAGGTTGCTGTGAAATGCGCGGGAAGTCAACGTTAATACTTCAGCTTGTTCCTGCATTGCTTTTACTATTTTGGGATGACAATGTCCCTGGTTCACTGCAGAATACGATGATAAAAAATCAAGATATTGTTTTCCTTCTACATCCCAAACATGTACACCTTTTCCTTTAGCTAAAACTACCGGCAACGGATGGTAATTATGTGCTCCGAATTTTTCTTCTAAGGCAATAATTTGCTGTGATGATAAGTTAGTCATTTTTACTACTTTTACTTACACAAATATACATCAAAAAATGGATGTACGTTAGTTGTTATAACAACTAAATTTGCATAAATTGATGAAAATTATAATTATAAATGGGAAATGAATTAAGCCATACCGTACAAATACCTGCCAAAACATGGTGGGAAATGCGTCGGCTGAAATATAATATAATTGTTGGTATCATAGGATTGCTGATTATTGTAGACTTAAATGTATACATAAAAAAAGGGAGTTCATTTGATTCAATCTTCTTCTTTACATCTATTACAGTTGGAATTATATATGCAGTTTTATGTAATTTAACTTATACTATGCTATGGATGCTGGATAATCTATCCTTCGGGAATGATTTGGTGGAATTTCATTCACCGAAACGGACAGTTATTCTATACTTGTTTGTATTTTTATCTTGCTTAGTGCCATTTGGCATTTTACATTTGGTGAAAGATTTATTGTAATCTTTTAATCGTTACGAACACAAATATTTAAGTCAAGTTTTCAGAGATATAATGAATATAAAATATACACTTTCCTTTCCTGCACCGCATACACATTATGCGGAAGTAGAAATGCATATTTCAAATATTAGTATTTCTGAACTTAACTTAAAAATGGCAGTTTGGTCACCCGGAAGTTATTTAATTCGTGAGTTTCAGAGAAACATAGATTTTGTGGAAGAAAGAACAAAGAATCAGGAATCAAGACGCTTAGTAAAGACCGATAAGAATACCTGGAAAATAAATACAGCCAATCAATCAGAAATAATTATAAAATATAAAACTTATTGTTTTGAATATTCAGTACGCACCAATTTTGTAGATGATTCTCATGCCTTAATTAACGGCGCACCTACTTATTTATACGTGGAAGGATTTGAAAACACAGCAACTGAAATTGAAATTATTCCATATACTTTATGGAAAAATATTTCAACTGCATTACCACAAAAAGATAACAATAAATGGATTCGTATTGCAAAGAATTTAGATGAACTGATTGATTCTCCAATTGAAATAGGAAATCACACATCTTATTTTTTTGATGCAGCCAATGTATCACATGAACTGGCAATTTACGGTCATAGCAATTGTAATATTGAAAAGCTAATTGCTGATTTAAAAAATATTATTGAAGTTGAAACGCGCATCTTTGGAGCACATCCATGTAAAGATTACGTTTTTATCATTCACCATACGGATACCAGCTATGGCGGTTTAGAACATTTGTATTCATCTGTGAATCATATTACCCGATGGAGCTACGATGGTGAAAATTATCAACGAGCTATAAGTTTGCTTGCACATGAGTATTTTCATTTGTGGAATGTTAAACGCATCCGCCCAAAATCATTAATCCCTTTTAATTATAATGCAGAGAATTTTACTGAACTGCTCTGGTTTTTTGAGGGCGTAACCAGTTATTATGATGATTACATTTGTTATCGTGCAAAAGTAACGAGCAAAGAAGATTTTATAAAAATCGTAGAAAAAAATATTAATGATGTACTGAATACTGCTGGGATAAATACACAAACTTTAGCAGAGGCAAGCTTTGATACCTGGCTGAAATATTATCGCAGGAATGAAAACAGTTTAAATGCACACATTAATTATTATACACATGGTGCAATAGTTGCCATGATTTTTGATTTTATGATTTTGGATGCTACAAACGGTGAAAAGAGTTTAGATAATGTTATGCAGCAATTATTTTCTGACTATTCAGCAAATCCAAATGAAGGCATAACTGAAAATAGTTTACTGGAAGTTTTTAACGCAATAAGCGGGATTGATTTTACTGCCTATTTTGAAAAATACATTCATACAACAGACTCATTAAATATTGAATTTTATTGTGAATTATTGGGAATCCAGTTAAAGGATACTACTGCAAAAGGCACTGTCTTTTTAGGCTTAAGTACACTTTGGAAAGAAGGAAAATTAATTATATCTCAACTCGACAAGAACTATGGAGCCTTAAAAGGTGGTTTAAGTGCGGAAGATGAAATCATTGCTATTGACGGATTTCGCGTAACAAAAGACTTCAGCAAATTATTTGCACACAAAAAAGCAGGAGAAATAATCGATGTTTTAGTATCACGCAAAGGTGCAATAAAATCATATAAGATTACGTTAACAGAGGACAGACGGAAAAATTATATCTTTGCATTTACAGATAACCGTTCAGAGAAACAATCTACATTGTTAAAAAAATGGCTGAATTAAATAAAATAGTTGTAGTACAGAAATATGAAATTTAAAATTCTTATCCCATTAATCCTACTGTTTCTCTTTACTGAAATAAACATGTCTTATGCCAGACCTAGACGTTCAAAAAGTTGTATTCCGAAAGTATTATTGCCCGGACATAGCAAACCAATAAAATGCAGCAAAGCACGTAAAATAAAAAATTCCTATTTTTAATTTTTACTTTATCAAACCTTATAAATACCAGATATGAAGAAGATAAATTTATTGCTTGCATTATTTATTACAAGCACATCTTTATTATTCAGCCAGTCATTTTTAGGCGGACACTTTTCTACTAAAGAAGCCATCCTGAGTAATACGTTAAATCCTGCGGCAGGTATTGCCGGAGATGTAAAATGGCAGGCAAATTTTATCGGCTTTAATACGGAAGTAGGGAATAATTATTTTTCTATAAACGGAAAATTAAAAGGCATTGCTAAAAATTTTGACAAAGACAAATACATCGGACAAAATCTGGACGGCAAGCAAAAGGAATTACATGTCAACTTAGGTATCTTAGGTCCGGGTGGTTTTGTACGCATCAAGAAAAAAAATGCAATAACCTTTGGAACACGTGTTAGGGCTATTTCTACTTTCAATGACATCAATCAGGATTTTGTATATTCTATGTACAATCATTTTGAAGATATTTTGCAATGGCTGCCAAGTTTTAAAGATGACAGAGTTGCAGCTGCCGTAAATGTGTATTCTGAATTTTATGCAGGTTATGCAAGAACGATAAAATTAGGCGAACGGCATGCTCTGCACCTTGGGCTTACAGCAAAAATGACAACCAATCTTTTTAATGCACAGTTTGTAGCAAACGATTTAGATTTCCAGAAAGTATATACAAGTGCTGCTGACAGTTTTATTAACGTGGGTAACACCCGATTTGATTTGGCAGTTTCTAATGTAATTGATGATGGTTATAATTTTAAATTCGGAGTCAATGGTTTTGGTTTTGATGTTGGTGCCATTTATGAATTCAAATTAAAAAACAGTAATGATCATTTTGTTATGGTGGGTGCTTCTGTTAATGATATGGGTTTTAACAAATACAAATTAGGAAAATATAGCCGCTCGTTTACAGGAAATAATAAAAATATTCCGGCTGAACATCTGGTCGATGCTGACGGAGAAACTATTAATATGGATGCTGTTTTGGATTCATTGGGAACCAGAACTATACCAACCGGTAGCAGCAAGATAAAACTACCTACCACAATCAATGTTTTTGCAGATGTACGGGTGATAAAGATGTTTTACATTAATGCCAATCTTCAATTTAATCTGTATTCTTACAAAAGAGGAATGCCTGTTGCCAATTTACCAATAGATATTACTGTCACACCACGCTTTGAGCATAGAATTTTCTCTGTGTATATGCCCATCAATTATAATCAATACAGTGGTTTTAATATGGGTGCCGGTTTAAGAGTGGGTCAGTTCACTTTAGGCAGCAGCAGTATAATTACTTCTTTTGCCAAAAAGAAATTTACCGGTGTGGATTTTTATATGAATGTCGGATTTGGAAAATCAGATAAGACTAAAAAGAAAAAGAAAGATGAAGTACCCGCTAAAGTAACAACAATGCTATAAAATGTTAAGTAACAAAAATATAAGTTACCAGCTTTATATTTTTTTTAAAACATTTTTTAATTTTATTGGTTGATATTTAATCAAAAATCGGTACACTCTTTGTATAAAACCAATAAAATAAATATAGTCATCCAATGAAGAATATTGCTCTTGTATTTTTCTCAATCTTATTTTTGAATATTTCTTATGTCTTTTCTGAAGAAGCCTGGAAGCTTGAAAAAGATAAAGACGGCATTAAAGTTTGGAATCGTAAAACACCAAATTCTTCTCTTAAAGAATTTAAAGTATCTACTATATTACAGGTCACTCCCGAAAAACTGATTGCATTTCTGAAAAACACCTCTAAATATGATAAATGGATGTATAAAGTTGATGAAGGCAGTGTGAAAGTTCTTAAAAAGAATAATGAGAATGATTATTATACTTACATGACAATCTCTGCTCCTCTTATAAAAACAAGGGAAACTATTACACACATGGTTTTCAATCCCCAAGATACCAAAGGGATAATATTAATTAATTTAGACGGTGCTCCGGATTTACTGCCCCTGAATAATAAGTATGTAAGAATACAAAAAATGAAAGCATACTTTAAAATTGTACCGCTTGGCAATGGAAAAGTTGAATTAATTCACCAGGCTTATGGTTCTCCCGGTGGCGGCATTCCTGATGTGCTGGCTAATTTATCTTCAGTAGATTGCCCCTTTTATATGTTTACCAAGATTAAAGAACTTTTGTAATTTCAAAACCTAATCTTTTCAAATCTTCCCAGAACATCGGATACGATTTAGTTACCACATTCGGTTCTTCAATGTTGATTTCATTTAATTTTAAGGCTAACGGTGCAAAAGACATTGCCATGCGATGGTCTTCGTACGTTTTAATTAGAGAATTAGAGAATTGAAGATTTGGAGAATTATTTATTTTTAATTGCCAGTTATTAGTATCGATTTCAGCAAAAGAAGCCAAGCCTAATTTTTGCAGTTCATTGTCTAACGCAGCAATCCTGTCTGTTTCTTTAATGCGCAATGTTTGTAATCCGTTACAATGTAATTTTATCTTTAGCGCCGCGCAAAAGGAGACAACAGTTTGAGCCAAATCAGGACATTCTAAAAAATCAAAATTATATATCTCGAAATCCGGTTTTCTTACTTTACTAATGGTGATTGTATTCACATTGTAAATAGTTTCCACTCCAAAATCTTTTGCAATTTCTGCAATCACGCTGTCGCCTTGTATTTGCTGATTGGTTAGTCCCTTCAATTCTATCTCAGCATTTTCTGATAAAACAGCTATAGCATAAAAATAGGAAGCAGCACTCCAGTCCCCTTCTACAAAAAACGATTTTGGTATATACTTACCATTCTCAACTTTAATTTTATTACCCTGAAATGAAGTCTGCACACCAAAATATTCCATTATTTTTAATGTCATTTTAATATAAGGAACTGATACAATAGTACCTATTAACTCTAATTCTAAACCTGTTTCCAGTGTTGGTGCAATAAGCAACAAAGCTGTAATATACTGAGAAGAAGTATCTGCAGGCAAACTTATTTTTCCTCCTTGTAATTTTTTCCCTTTGATACGCAATGGTGGAAAGCCTTCATTGTTTTCATATGAAATATCCGCTCCTAATAATCTTAATGCATCCACTACTATTTTTATCGGTCTCAGTTGCATCCGCTCACTTCCTGTTAAAACTACTTCCCTGCCTTCCTGTGTCGCTAAGAATGCAGTCAAAAATCGATAAGTAGTACCACCGGCTCCGGCATCTAAAACATTTTCTTTGGATTGCAACAATTGCTGCATTGCGATTGTATCATCTGCATTCGACAAGTTCTCCATTTCAATCTGATGACCACACAATGCATCAATAATTAAAACACGATTACTGATACTCTTGGAGCCATTTAATTGAATTGAACCTTGAATAAAATCTTTGGAAGGTTTTTTTATGTTGTACACAGATGACATAGTACAATAGTACAAATAATATTTAAGAATTCAGATGATGAGTATGAATCTAAGTTCTAAATTTCTTTTGAATGAAACTTATCTTTATTCTTAATCCATAATAATGCAATAAAAGCGACCAAAACTATAGGTGCACATAATAAATATTCAATACCACCATTGATACTTCTTGCATACTGAGAGGTCTGCACAGAACCCTTGCACATAGCACATTGCGCCTGAGTAACAACGGAAACACTGACCAGAAATAGGGTTAAAACAAACGGTATATATTTTCTGATTTGCATACAGTAAAGTTACACTTTATAAGGAGTAAAATTGTGAATTTATAGTTAATAATACGGCGAAATCATTAAATACACTATTACTCCGGTAATGCTCACATACCACCAGATTGGGAAGGTAATACGTGCTATTTTTTTATGTGTATAAAACTCTGCCGTTAATGCACGATACGCAGTCAGTAAGATAAATGGTAAAATAATTCCTGCCAGAAAAATATGTGTAATTAAAATAAAAAAGTAAAAATATCTTATGCTACCGGCATCTTTAGGATAATAGGTAGAATCTGTCAACAGGTGATGTAATACATAACTAACTAAAAACAAAGAGGATAAAATAATAGCAGTAAACATTACACGCTTATGCATTTTAAATTTCTTATTTTTTGCAAAATAAATACCCAAAGGAAGTAAGATGGCAACGGTAAAATTAATACATGCGTTTATTTTTGCAAAAATATGCGGATTAAAACCCAACTCAGCCTCTATCTTAATTCTTGATAATGCAGTAATGGCTAAGAAAATAACAAATGAAAATATGCCGATAATCCAAAATGCCAATTTATCATTTTTAGCAATTACCGGTTTAAATATATCTTTATTATCCATTCTTGTTTTCAGTTTTGATTATGCATTTGAACTTTTCATTAGGAAACGGTTACATGCAAAATATCTACAATTTGTATTGAATAAACAACTGTGCAATGACTATTGTTTATCGGATTTTTTCCACTTTGGGTCATCTTTCTTCATAGGAACGATGTAGCTTACCAAAAGCATCTGAATGTCTTTTATCATTTGTTCAACAGAAGCAGCGTCCGTACCATCGTAATAACCACGAATTCTGCGTTCTTTATCAATCAATACAAATGTTTTATCGTGAATAAAATCATTGGGTCCGCCATCACCCTGATCAGCAGTAATAAAATAGCCGTTTCGCGCTTGTCTGTACAATTCTTTCTTATCACCGGTCAGCAAACGCCAGATATTTGAATTTACATCTTTTTCAACAGCATAATTAAATAGTTGTTTTACAGAATCTGTTTCCGGATCTACAGTATGAGAAAGTATAATAATATCATCTTTGTCTTTATCGGAAATAAATTTGTCCTGTACTTTATGCAGACTACTTGTCATGTCAATACAAATATTTTTACAGGTAGTGAAAAAGAAATCAATTACAGCTACTTTACCTTTCATTATTTCCTGCGTAACGGTATCTCCGTTCTGATCCAGAAATGAAAAGTCCGGCACTTTAAAATAAGCTGTATCTATAATTTCTCTTCCCTGATAGTTTTTAGTTTTGAAGGGCTGTTTCGGACCGTAGATAGGCAGACATTTATCCGTCTCCAGTGTAGGCCTGTGTTTATGCAGATAATCAAAAAATAAAAAGAATGCGACAGGAAATATTGCTACTACTATCACTGCAGCAATAAACCCGACTTTTTTATTATTTTTCAAGAATGATTATTTAGGATGATTCAGGATATTCCAGTAGTGACCTTCTGTTGCAAAAGCAATTATCGCCCATATCAGGAATACTAAAGGAACGCCAAGTGAAAGCATGAATGCACGTTTTTCATATTTCAAGTGCATAAATTCACCAACTATAAAGAATGCTTTTGCCAAACTAGCAAGCACATAAAAAGTATTCATGATTAATTTAGGTAAATGAGGACCTAAGATTAATGCAACAGCTACCTCAACAACTGTAACAACACTAAGTATAGCAGTTGCTCTCCATACAGCTTTTACACCCGACTGATATTGTTCTTCTGATAAATGACTAGACATATCTTTATTTTTAATTTTTGAAAACCTTACATTAAATAGAATGCTAAGAATACGAATACCCAAACTAAATCTACAAAGTGCCAGTATAAACCCACTTTCTCAATCATTTCATAATGGCCTCTTCTTTGAAATGTACCGTTTGCCGTGGCAATAAATGCCCATATATTAATACAAACCCCTGTAAAAACGTGGAACCCGTGAAAACCGGTAATACCAAAGAATAATGCACCAAATGCAATTGGTCCCGGTGAAACTGCCATATGTTCTTCTACTAAATGTGTAATTCCATTTGCATCAGGTCCGAATGGATTGTAAAAAGGACGTAAGCCTTCACCAATTAAATGAGTCCATTCCCAAGCCTGACAGCCCAAGAACATAGCACCACCAACGATACCACCAATCATCCACAACATTACTCCTTTCTGGTTCATTCTGTGTCCTTCCTGTACAGCACGTACAACGGCAACAGAACTAAGAATCAAAATAAACGTCATCACACTCACAAATGCTAACGGTGCATTTGTATGTCCCAATCCCGGAAAAGATTTAAAAACCAAATTCGGATTCGGCCACCATGCCTGCGCTAATCTTGTTGCAGCATAGGCAATTAGGAATGCTGAGAATGTAAATGCATCCGACAATAAAAAATACCACATCATGGTTTTACCATAACTGATATTCATAGCTGTTTTTTCACCACCTTCACCATTATCCGGTGTTGGCAATAAATCTACGTGATGCTCGTCTTGTATTTCTAAAACTTCTGACATTAGTATCTATTTTAAATTTTCACGGTTAAAAAGATGTATAAATATACCCAAAGTATGCCCATAAAATGCCAAAATAGAGTTAGCAAATCGGTACGTATATTGAGTATTCCTCTTTCTGTTGTTTCAATCTCATCCAGTATCTCATTGCTCTTTGACCTTCTCAGTAAAATTACTGAATGAATAAATGCAATTAGTAAAAATAAAATTGCAACGGAAACATGCAGTGCATGTATAAATGTAATAACTAAAAAATATGGTCCGGCAGGGTTCGGATTGAATGACAAGTATACACCTGCATCATTTAATTGCTTCCAACCCTGAACTTGAAAATAACAAAATAACAAGCCTAAGACAAACGTAAAAAACAAGCCTACTGAAGTCATCAGCTTATGTTGTTTTTTATTAGCTATATGTGCTGCTTGTAAAAAAACACTGCTTAGTAAAATTAACATAGTCGATATTCTGAATATAGCCGGAATATCGAAGGCTGTCCACGCTCCACCTTTACCTTTTTGTACTAAAAATGCACTTGTAAAACCTGCAAAAATCATAGAGGTTGTCACTATGAACAAATACATAGTAAAGCGATGTGCTCCCTGATTATTAACTTTATATTTTACCGTTGTTGACAACCTTATATTTTATCTAATACTAATGCAATAAATACTACCGGAATATACATAAATGATGCGAACATCAATTTACGAGCACTTTTATCTGAGATATCTGTAGCTAATTGTATCCCTTGAATTAAGAAAATCAAACCTGCTATCAGTGTCACTGCTAATGAAACAGTACCTGTGAAACCAAAAGCATAAGGCAATATGCTAACTGCTATCAGACATAAAAGATATGGAATGTTTTGCAACGCTGTGGTTCTGTTTTTACCATCTACGGATGGCAACAAATAATATCCTGCCTTTTTGTAATCTTCATTTAACAACCATGCAATTGACCAAAAATGTGGTATCTGCCAGAAAAACTGAATGCTGAATAATATTACGCCACCCAATCCGATTGTTCCTGTTGCTGCAGTCCACCCAATTAATAGTGGCATTGAACCGGGTATCGCACCAATAAATACTGCAACCGGACTAATTTTCTTAAAAGGAGTATAGATAAACGCGTAAGAAATTAACGCCAATGCACCTAATAATCCACTAATTGGATTAAATACGACACCTAATATAAATATACCTACAACGCCACTGATTCCTGCTATTAAATACGCTTCAATAGGTTTCATTCTGGCTGCAGGTAGCGGGCGGTTTTTAGTTCTGTCCATCAATTTATCCGTATCTTTCTCTATTAGCTGATTAATAGTATTGGAAGACGCGGTAACCAAAAACCCACCTAATGAGAGTAACGCAATTTTAAGCCATTCAACTCGCGATGGATTTGCTAAAAGATAAGCCATCACTGCAGAGAACACAACTAAAAAAGACAAACGGAATTTAGTTAATTCCATAATATCTTTCGCTTTTAGGGAAAGTATCTTGCCGAACGAAGGTCTCTCTATATATATTCTATCTGTTCTCAATTTACAATAACATTTTACGTGTTAATGATGAATCTTATCTTTCTTTTCTTCTTCGGTTAAAGGAACTGTTTGTGGAATAAAATCAACATCGCTATCTGGGTTTCTGCTGTAGTCATAAGGCCAGCGATGTACGGTTGGTAACTCTCCGTCCCAGTTTCCATGAATACCTTCTATAGGAGAAGTCCACTCCAATGTATTTGCCTGCCATGGATTTTGTGAAGCTTTTTTACCTCTGTAGATACTCCACACAAAGTTTACAAGAAAAACAAATTGACCTAAGAAAACAATAATAGAAACGACACTGATTAATTTATTCAGATCTCCGTATTGTGCGAATGCTTCTATTTCGTTGAAAGAGTAATATCTTCTTGGAACACCAGACAATCCAATGAAATGCATTGGCCAAAAAATCAGATAAGAGCCAATGAATGTAATTGCAAAATGTATATAAGCCATTGTTTCATTCATCATTCTTCCAAACATACGCGGGAACCAATGATAAACACCAGCAAACATACCGAAGAAAGCAGCAATACCCATTACAATATGAAAGTGTGCTACAACAAAATAGGTATCATGCAATTGAATATCAATTGTTGAATTCCCTAACCAGATTCCGGTTAAACCACCCGATATAAACATGGAGATAAAACCTACTGCAAACATTGACGGGGGAGTGATTTTAATATTTCCTCTCCATAAAGTTGTAAGCCAGTTAAACACTTTTACAGCTGATGGAATTGCAATCAATAAGGTAAATAATGTAAATACTGATCCTAAAAATGGGTTCATACCTGAAAGATACATATGATGCGCCCAAACGATAAAACCTAACACGGTAATACCGAGAATAGAGAAAATCATCGCTTTGTAACCAAAAATAGGTTTGCGGGAATGAACAGCCAAAATTTCTGATACCATACCCATCGCCGGCAAAATGATAATATATACTTCCGGATGACCTAAGAACCAGAATAAGTGCTGGAACAAAATAGGCGAACCACCTGCGTATGGTAATGCTTTACCACCAATTACGATATTAGACAGATAAAAACTGGTACCTAAACCTCTGTCGAAGATTAATAAAACAACACAAGACACTAAAACCGGGAAGGATAAAACGCCGATAATAGCAGTAAAAAATAACGCCCATACTGTCAGAGGCATTCTAAACATGGTCATACCTTTAGTACGCATGTTTAAAACCGTAGAAATATAATTTAAACCGCCTAATAAGGTTGAAACAACAAATAATACCATAGCAATCAACCAGAATGTCATTCCGTTTCCGGAGCCTGGAGATGTTTGTGGTAATGCACTCAAAGGTGGATAAATTGTCCAGCCAGCAGAAGCAGCACCGGTAGGTAAAAACAAGGAAGCAAACATTACTATTCCGGCAAGAAAGAAAAACCAGAAAGACAATGCATTCATTAATGGAGAAGCCATATCTCTGGCACCTATTTGCAATGGAATTAATACGTTCGCAAATGTACCACTTAAACTTGCAGTCAAAACAAAGAATACCATGATTGTACCATGCATGGTAATTAACGCATAGTAAGCTTCAGGATTTAATTTTCCATCGGTAAACCATGACGAAAATACTCTTTCCAAAAGAGGAAATGTTTCATCCGGCCAACCTAACTGTACACGGAAAAGAACTGACATTCCACCACCAACTATGGCCCAAAGCATTCCTAATGTCAGGAATTGCTTTCCAATCGTTTTATGATCTAAGCTGAATATATATTTGGATATAAACGTTTCTGTATGATGATGACCGCCACCGTGTCCTTGACTGTGAACGTGTTCATCTACATGCGGGTTAGTTACTGTTGTCGTTTGCATATATTGTCTTTAGACTATTTAAGTTAATTATTATTTTATTTCGACGCACCAGCTTTAACATTTTCAACTTTAGCTTCCATTTCATTTTTAGAGGGGTCACCGGCTTTTGCAGGCAATACCACTGTTGCATAGTACGATTTTTGTTCGCTGAACCATTTATCAAATTCCTCCTGAGTTACTACTCTTACTTTTTTCTTCATATTGTAGTGACCTGAACCACACAATTTGTTACATGCCAAAACATATTCAAAATTTGGGTTTTTTGTCTCTTTTCTCATTTCCTCTGTTGTTACCGTTGGTCTAAACCAAAGGTGGGTTGGAACTCCGGGAACTGCAGACATCATTAATCTGAAATGAGGCAACCAAAAATTATGTATCACATCTAATGCACCGATATTAATTGAAACAGGTGTATTCACAGGCAAAACAATCTCATCTGCCATAAAGTCGTCATGGCTTGAAGCATCATCCCAGTTAATTCCTAATTCATTATCCGGGTTTACCAATGTGAAGTCTCTTTTTCCCAATGTATGATCTGTACCTGCATAACGAATTGACCATGCATATTGTTTACCTGTAGCCTCAATTAAAATTGCATCTTTAGGAGCAGGAGAAAATATTTTAAACCATTTCTGAATACCAAAACCGATTAAGAATGTTAATACAATAGCCGGCACTATAGTCCAGGCTACTTCCAGTTTATTATTATCCGCAAAGAAGTAAGCTTTTCTGTCTTTTCTGTAGTGATATTTATATACAAACCAGAATAAAAGTGCCTGTGTAATAACAAATACAATACCTGTTAAAACGAATGTTACGTTTAATAAGTTATTAATCCATTCACCCTGCTCAGATGCCGGTTTAGGCAGTAAAGTTGGTGCGTAAATATAACAGGTAACTAAAGAATAAATGAGAACACCAAATCCGATTACAGATGTGAATAAAGCACCATTTCCGAATGATTCCTCTTGTCCGTCGCCTGAACGTAAGGATTTTATTAAATCGGACGCTTTGCTTATTTGTACAATCACGATGTACAACAACACTAACGTTAATAAGCCTAATATAATTGACATGTCTGACTAAATTTTAAATATGATGATGATAACTTTCATTTACGTATGGATGAGTGGTAGATGCTAAATCTTTTATTTTAGATAACATCATTAGTGTTAAATAAATAAAGAAACTGCCTATCATCAAAAATAAACCGAAACTAATTAACCCAAATCCGCCTTTAGGTAATAATGCAGGGCAATTCATAAGGAAGAATGCCGCAAACTGACCTAAGATAATAATGATTGCTGCAACAATGGTAACATTTTTACTTCTTTTAGAATCTCTTTTCATTAAAATAAAAAACGGCAATACAAAGTTGAAAATAAATGCCCCGTGAAATAAAATACCATAGTTATCTATGTTTCTTCTTAAACGGAAATATTCAGTTTCTTCCGGAATATTTGCATACCAGATTAACATATACTGTGCAAACCAGGTATAGCACCAGAATACACTTATTGCAAACATTAATTTTGCTACATCGTGTTTATGATTTTCATTTACATTTGGTAAATAACCCTTTCCTTTGAGATAATGGATTAACAGAATTATGATGGAAAGCATAGTAACACAAGCACTCGCCATGGTGTTCCATGTAAACATAGTACTGTACCAGTGTGGTTGAATAGACATTGACCACAACCATGTAGCAAATGTATTAATAACGAATGCTATTACAACAATTGTTACAGCGGCAATAACACGGCTGCTTGAAAATAATTTTCTTGTTGGGTTTGAATCCATAGTAGTTAATGTATTCCACCATTTATAAGCCATCGCTATGCATGAACCTGCTATGATAACAAAGAATATCCAGAATGTCTGCATATTCAGGAAATCATGTTTTGTATTTAATGTTTCATCAAATGTTTTACTTCCCTTGATATACAATTCTTCATGTGTCCAGTGAAAAATATCATGGTTAAAAAAGACGAACATTACCAGCAAAAGACCTAAAAAGATTACAATGGTAGTTGACATAGCCAATGGTATCTTTTGTATTTGAATCTGCCATCCACCCCATGCGATGTTTGTTGCAGCCAGAAAAAACAATGCTGCTAACGCGATATAGAATCCAAAATAGAAAATGTTATATGCATTTGCTATAATAGTTGTCTTTAATGTTGGTTGCGCATGTCCATGCCCTTCTGCTGCAGCTTCTGGAGCAGCCTTAGCTTCTACTGTTTGCGTATGCGTCACTTTTCCATGAGCTTCATGGCTTTCACTATTACCGAAAAACAATATACCTAACAACAGAAGCAATACTCCTATGCCAAAGGTGATAAAAAGATTTTTCTTGGTGCTCGAATCAAAAACGTATGTATTCATTGCGAGTGTCTGTTTTTATTTTTATTTAGTTTTAGTTGAATCAGTTTTTGCTTCTGTTGCTGCCGGTTTACCAGCATTTTGCAACGATCTCACATAACTTAATACCAACCATCTTTCTTTGTGATTTAATTGAGAAGCATAAGACCCCATCAATCCTTTTCCATACATTACTGTATGATATCTTTTACCATCCGGCAAAGACAATAATGGCTCATTCATGTAAGATGGAGGTGGCGGGAATTTATTTATCTGTACCAAATGACCTTGTCCGTCACCTTTATCTCCGTGGCAGATAGCACAATTCACTGTAAATAAGTGTTTTCCTTCTCCTTCTATTTCATCTTTTGTGAAAGTAAAAGGGTTTGTAATAAGCGTAGCTGCTTTCTCATAATCTGAGTCAGATAACGGGTACAAATATTTATCTCTTGCCACACTTCCTTCCGGTGAGAGCTGGTTAGTTTTTCCGTCTTTAAAAATAGGATTGGGCGAACCCGCTTCATATCCGATAGCATTTGCCATATCGGGCATATACTGTCTTCCCGGTTGTTTAGAACTTCGTATACAAGATGTAAAACCAAGTACTACAATGATAAATATGATTTGATATTGTTTCAACATGATATTATACTTCTTTTTGATAAACTTCAATTGCACCTTCTTTTTTCAATAATTCTGAAACTGCATTAATATAATTAGCATCTTTAGTACTATCCAATTCAAATGTCAAAGCAAATAAATGGTCAGTTGTTCTTTCATCTATAATCTTTGGTTTTTTACCCGGCCAAAGTTTGCAAAGGTAATAGAAAGAAACAGTCATACCAATTGCAGAAAATAATACGGTATGTTCAAATGTAATCGGAACATAAGCCAACAATCCGAAGTTTGGTTTACCACCAAAATCTGTCGGGTAGTTAAATTTATTGATAAATGTTATCATGCTCAATGCAACAGTTAAGCCTGTAGCACCAAAAAAGAAACCAGCCGTGTGAATACGTGTTGGTTCTAGTCCCATTGCATGTTCCAAACCATGCACAGGAAATGGCGTGAATGCATCGGTAATTTCATAACCTGCATTACGTACGTCTTTGACAGCATGTAATAATACATCGTCGTCATCGAACATTCCTACTAAATATTTTTTTGTATCGCTCATATTTTTTAGTATTAAGTAGTAAGTAATAAGTAATAAGACTTTATTTACTCTATACTATAAATTTTTATTTTTTAATCCCAAGTTCCGGCTTCTACAGATGTATTTTTATATACTTCCATATCTTTTACTTCGTCTAATTGTTTTTGTCTATACTGGTTACCTGAAACTTTCAGAATTGATTTTACTTCAGCTATTGCAATTGCAGGGAAAAACCGGCAGAACAATAAGAATAAGGTCATAAACAATCCAATGGTTCCGACAAAAATACCAACCTCAACCCATGTCGGTGAATAATACACCCAACTAGATGGTAAATAGTCTCTGTGTAATGAAATAACGATAATCACAAAACGCTCAAACCACATCCCTATATTAATCAAAATCGACATCACAAAAGTAATGGTGACATTTCTTCTGAATTTACGAATCCAGAATACTTGCGGAGAAACCAAGTTACAAAACATCATAGCCCAATATGCCCACCAGTAAGGACCAAATGCTCTGTTTGCAAATGCATAACTTTCGTACATATTTCCGGAATACCAAGCAACAAACAGCTCCGTTAAATAAGCAATACCAACCATAGTACCTGTCAGTAACATTACCTTATTCATAGATTCAATATGCGCTAATGTGATGTAATCTTTTAAATCCATCACATGACGTGCTACCAACATTAAAGTCAATACCATCGCAAATCCTGAAAAGATAGCACCCGCCACGAAGTACGGAGGCATGATTGTTGTATGCCAACCCGGAACTACCGAAGTTGCGAAGTCAAAAGATACTATCGTATGTACCGATAATACTAACGGAGTAGATAAACCGGCTAATATTAGTGAGAGTGACTCCCAACGTTCCCAGTGTTTTGCACTTCCTACCCAACCAAAGCTTAAGAAGTTATAAAACTTCCATCTGCCCGGAGTTTTAGACTGATCTCTGATAGTTCCGAAATCAGGCACTAAACCCGTATACCAGAATAATAGTGAAACAGTAAAATAGGTAGAGATTGCGAAAACGTCCCATAATAAAGGAGAAGTAAAGTTCACCCATAAAGGACCTCTTGTATTTGGATAAGGAAAGATAAAGAAAGCATCCCAAACTCGTCCCATGTGGAAGATTGGAAACTGTCCGGCACATATTACAGCAAAAATCGTCATGGCTTCTGCTGCACGGTTTACACCTGTACGCCATTTCTGACGAAACAATAATAATATAGCAGAAATAAGTGTTCCGGCATGACCGATACCGATCCACCAAACGAAGTTGGTGATATCCCATGCCCAACCTACTGTTTTGTTAGCACCCCAGGTACCTATTCCAAAACAAACTTCCCACGTAATACAAAATACAAATAATCCTGCAACTGCAGCCGATACTGAGGTCCAAAACAACCATTTTGGTTGTAATTTTCCCGTAGTCGGTTTAACGATATCATTCGTAATTTGTTTATACGTTTTATTACCGAATATTAACGGTTCGCGTAGTGGTGATTCAAAATGACTTGCCATTATATCTTACTTTACGTCTTTTGTTATTATTAAACGCCCGGTTTGTTAATGAAAAATCTTGCCGGTTCTTCGTCTTTATTTCTAATTTTTACCTGATAGCCAACTGCTGATAAGAAATGTTGTTCTTCCAACACAAAATAATTTCTGCCATCTGTATCAAATGTTTTTGCAACAGCGCTTTCTTTATTATTCTGATCTCCAAAAGTGATAGCACCGGTAGTACAAGCAGCCTGACATGCTGTTTTTACTTCCCCATCTTTTAAAGGACGGCCTTCTTTCTTTGCAGTTAACTTTCCTTCCTGGATACGTTGTACGCAGAAAGAACATTTTTCAATCACTCCACGTGAACGCGTTACTACATCCGGATTTAATACCATTCTGGTTAAATCTTCGAACATATAATCCTGTGATTCTGAATCAGTGAATGAACGTTTTCCATCATTGAATTTGCCAAAGCTATCAGCACCCTGATAATCCAGCCAGTTGAAACGACGTACTTTATACGGGCAGTTGTTCGCACAATATCTGGTGCCGATACATCTGTTATAAGCCATCTGGTTTAACCCTTCAGAACTATGGTTAGTTGCATTTACAGGGCACACATTTTCGCATGGAGCATTGTTACAGTGTTGGCACATCATTGGCTGGAATGCCACATCCGGATTGTCAGGATTACCATTGTAATATCTGTCGATACGCAACCAATGCATTTCCTGTGAACGGTAAACCTGACGTTTTCCAACAACCGGTACGTTATTTTCCACACTACAAGCTACTACACAAGCACCACAGCCTACACAGGCATTCAAATCAACCGTCATACCCCAATGGTGACCTTGTTTATAGTCGTGTGGTTTATAACCATCGTATAATGAATTGCTGAACTCTTCTTTTATTTTCTCTCTATCTTCGTTTCCGGCGTGTTCGTTTTTCTTGTATTCTTCTAACGTCGTTTCTTTAACAATTGAACCTCTGTATTTCTTTTCACGCATTGGAAGATTATTGTCTTCCATTAATGTATGATATGTTTGATTCAACGCTAATTCATACGTATTTCCGGTAAGTTCTATGGTTGCTCCATCTACAGTGTAAGAGGTTACTCCGTTTACTGATTTAGTATAAGCATACATATTTTTACCAACCATATCTCCAGCTCTTCCTGCTTTCTCACGACCATAACCTAAAGCGATTGCCAATGTTCCTGCAGCCTGACCAAATTGAACTACTACCGGTAAATCTTTGATTGTTTTACCATTAATAGTAACATTTGCAGTCGGAACTTTTTTATCTGCCGGTTGTGATTCTATTCCTTTTTCTTTAGCAAAAGAAAAAGGTACACACACATAATTATCCCACGTAACTTTACTGATTGGATCCGGCAATTCCTGTAAGAATGGATTATTTGCATATCCACCATCTCCAACTCCTATTTTTTCGTAGAATACAACTTCAAATCCTTTAGTAGCGACTCCATCTGCTTTCACTGCAGCAACAGAGGCTGCAACATTTGCACCTGAGCCACCTGTCAACGCCGGTGTTCCGTAGAAACCTAACTGAACCGCAGCTTCATAGTTTGCACCTGTTAAAGCTGTTATTTCATTTTGAACAAATTTGCCAATCGGTGTTGTGTCACCTGCCCATGTCATTAAAGAAGATGCTGATTGACGTGTATCAAATAAGTTTACAATAGTTGGTTGTACAAAACCGTAAAAACCTGTTACAGGTGAAATGATATCCCATGATTCTAAATAATGAGAATCCGGTGTTATGTATTGACAATATTGTGCTGACTCATCTGCTCTGTCTGCAGTAGAAACTGACAATTCTGCTTTCTGAATGGCATTCTTGAATATATCTGCAAATGGGGTATTGTATACCGGATTTGCGCCCAATAAAATAATACCTTTATAGGCTCCTGCTTTCAAATCATTTGCCAATGTTGCCAGTGCTTCATCGTTACCTGATTTCAAATTATAGGTTGCGGCAGTGTTGATGATTTCGCCATAGTTACCTAATGTACCGTTGATAGCATTTACCAGCAATTGAATATCTACATCATTTGTACCGGAAACCACAACCGATTTGCCTTTGTTCGCCAATAATTCTTTAGCAACTTTTGCAATACCATCATTTGCATCTTTGCCACTTAATGGTTTGGAAGTACCACTACCGCCAACGGTTGCCAATAAATTAATTAATGCCTGTTTTTCTTCTGATGGCTTGATAGGATATCTGTAATCTGCATTCGAACCAGCCAATGTCATTGTAGACTGAAACTGATGATGGCGAGACATTTTAGGTTTATCTTTTGTAGGCACCCTGTTTGATGCATATTTTCTTGTATTTTCTAAAGAAGAAATACCGGTGCCTAAGAAATCTGCATTAAATCCAACAATAACTTCTGCTTTATCGTAATTGATAGTTGGTATTACCGGTGAACCTAAGCTTATCTGATTTGCTTTTCTCGTTGCATAACTTGAAATTGCATCATAACTTACTACTGTAGTAGTCGGATATTTAGCAACAAATTTTTCAATCGCATTTTTTGTTATTGTAGAAGCAACAGTTCCTGTTACCAATGCTATCTTACCTCCACTTTTTGCAATTGTATCTAACTTTGAAATAATTTCCGCATCAACCGTTTTCCAGTCTGATTTTTTATTCTTAATGGTTGGATTTGGCAAACGGGAAACATCGTACAAACTTAATACCGATGCCTGTGCTTTAGCACTGGTACCTCCAAGAGTAAAAGGAGATTCTGTATTTCCTTCTATTTTTATAGGACGTCCTTCTCGTGTTTTTACAAGTATATTAGCAAATTCACTACCATCATAAAAAGTAGAAGCAAAATAAACGGCTAGACCCGGTGTAACTTCGGGAACTGCTTTTCTTAAGTCTATAGTATAAGGAATTGCTTTGTGTGTAGGAATCTTACATGCAGATGCCAATGCGGCAACAGATACACTAAAGCCCATTGCTTTTAAGAAATCACGGCGATTAGTACCGCCATTTTCTTCGGTATCGTTTTCATTAATTTCAAAATTAAATTCCTTTGCAGCCTGTTCTTTGTACTGAGGAGTTTCATTTAACTCATCCAAGCTTGTCCAATATTTTTTGTTACTCATTTATATATAGGTTAATTGAGTTCTTGAATATTAATAATGACATTTTTGACATTCCGTTCCGCCAATATCTTCTACCGTTACTTTTGCTTTGGTTCCTTTCTTCAATTCTTCCTGATACTTCTGGAATACTGAATAATATTTATTTTCGGCAAATTTCACTTCTGTTTGTCTGTGGCAATTAATACACCAGCCCATAGATAATGGCGCAAATTGTTTCATCACTTCATACTCTTCTACTTTTCCGTGGCAAGTCTGGCATTTAATACCGCCCACTTTAACGTGTTGTGAGTGATTGAAGTATACATGGTCAGGTAAGTTGTGTATTTTTACCCATTCAATATTTTTAGGAGCCTCAACAAATTTTGCTTTGTCCGGATCCCAACCTGCATAATTATAAATTTTTGCAATCTCTTCTTTTCCGTATTTTGGTCCTTGCTGTACATATTTATGACAGTTCATACATATCTGTGTACCGGGGATGCTTGCATGTTTACTTTTTTCCACGCCTGTATGGCAATATTGACATTCTATCTGATTTTGACCAACGTGTAAGGCATGTGAAAATTTAATCGGCTGGTCAGGCGCATAACCTTGTGAACGACCTAAATCGATTGCCCCGTTAAATATATTGAATACTAAAAGTATAGAGCCTATCAGCATCAATACTTTGAATGTTTTCTTATTGAAAATCTTCTTGTCAAGTGTAACATCTTCAACAGTTTCACCTGCTTTTTCTCTTACAGCTTTATCCAGCTTAGAAGTTACACTCCATAATAAAAGTGCTAAAACTGCTAAAAAGGTGATTAACGCCCAGATGTACCAGTTTGAAGTACCTTTCGTATCACCAGTGCCTGTTGCAGTAGCTCCATCCGTTGCAGCAGCTGTCTTTGCAGGCTCTGCCACACCGGGGTTTTTGATGTATAACAAAATATCCATCACTTGCTCAGCACTTAACTGAGGAAATGCAGTCATTACAGACTTGTTATTTTCATTAAATACTTTGTTAGCGTACGCATCTCCGCTTGCAATAAGTTTTGATGAGTTTTGCACCCACGCCACAAGCTTAGCTTCACTTTCCCATCTGTCCCAAACACCTGCAAGTGCCGGTCCAACTACTTTTCTGTCTATTGCATGGCAAGCAGTACAGTTTGCTTTGTACAATGCCATACCTGCTTTCACTTTTTCCACTCCTGCAGCATCTGTAGCAGCAACATCAGGCACAGCAACAGCTGCAAAAGAAGTTTTTGACAGTGACAGAGATAAGATGATTACTATTAAAGCGAGGATTTTTCTGATTGGTTTACAAGAATACATTATGCGTCTAATTTTTCTCGGTTGCAAATATAGTATTCAACTACTAATTAGCATAAAGTGTTGATAAATCACTATTTAGAATAAGTTTAAATAAATCGTATTTTATTGATTATCAGATAGCATAAAAAAGAAATTACATTGTCCGAAAAAGAATTTAATGTACACTTAACATTTCTTTAGACTTTCTAACAAAATGCCGGAACTTTTGTAAAGTTTTTGAAGTTTGCGCAACATTTTTTCTATTTTGGTACGATTTTTAGTCATATTAGTTATTATAACTATTTATCAAAAAATGTTACTATGAAGAAAACTATACAAATTACCATTCTTTGCTTGTCATTCTCGATATTTTCCTGTCAAAGTATAAAGAAAAGCTATGAAAGCCGAGATTATGACAAGACAGTTGCTCAGTTTACGGATAAAAAGAAAAAAGCGAGTGATGAAGAAATTGCCATGTTTGAAAAAGCTTACAAAGCGGCTTTGGAACGTGACAAGGAACAGATTACTACGTTAAAGTCACTGAATAACGGCGACCGCTGGGAAGAAATCTTTAATTTATATTCTAAAATAAACGCCAGACAGAACAGCGTGCTGCGCTTATTGCCGGTTTATTACTCAAACGGTAATAAAGCAACTGTGGAGACGTTTGATTTAAGTGCTGCTTTGGAAGAATCGCGTCAGAACTCCGCACAATACTATTACGATCAGGGCGTAAAACTGCTAAACTCCGGTCTTAAAAGTTCTATTCGTCAGTCGGTAGATTTTTTTAACGCATCCAAAAAGTTTTACATTAACTACAAAGATGTGAATGAATTGATAGAGCAGGCGCAAAACAAAGGAAAAAATTATGTATTACTGCTGGTTGAGAAGAATCCGGTTTTGATGGTTCCTCCTGCATTTGAACAAAGTATTTTAGATAATGTGAAGCTGACGCAAAATGACAGCTGGGTAAATATTGATTATCGAAGAAAAGACGATGTCGTGTATGATTATGTAGTGAAGCTGAATTTATATGATATTCAGGTTTCACCGGATGCGTTGAAAGAGTATAACTTTACTGAAGAAAAAACCATAGAAGATGGTTGGCAGTATGAACTGGACAGCAGAGGTAATGTGAAAAAAGATTCTCTGGGCAATGATATTAAGGTACCGAAATTTACTAAAATAAGTTGTCAGGTAAGAGAAACGCGAATGAGTAAATCTGCACAGGTATTTGGAGATGCCACCATTTATAATGCAAAAACAAAAGATTATTTAAAAAATCAAAAATGCACAGGGAATGCGGCATTTGATTATTCCTATTATCAATACAATGGAAATAAAGATGCATTGAGCAATGAAACGTTAAAAAAATTAGGCAATCCTCCTGCGTTGTTTCCAAATACGTTTGATATGGTAGAACGTTCTAAAGCAGAATTGATTCGCTGTTACCAGGATTTTATTTCTGCGAACTATAATGCTTTTGCATACGCGAAATAATGATGAATGTTGAATGATAAATGATAAATGATAAATTAAATTGCAAATCATCAAAAGATATTTTCCTGAATTAAGTGCTGTTCAATTGAAACAGTTGGAACAGTTGTTGCCATTGTATACTGAATGGAATGAGAAGATAAATGTGATTTCGAGAAAGGATCTGGAAAATTTTTACGAACGCCATGTATTGCATTCATTATCGATTGCTAAAATTATTTCTTTTGAAAAAGGTGAAACTGTTTTAGATATTGGAACCGGCGGTGGATTCCCGGGGATTCCACTGGCAATTTTATTTCCGGAAACAACATTTATACTTACGGATTCTATTGCAAAAAAAATTACGGTGGTGAATGAAGTGGTGAAAGCATTGCAGCTAGAAAACGTAATTACAAAAGTGGAGCGTGCCGAAAACATCAGACAGGATTTTGATTATGTGGTGACACGAGCCGTTGCAAAAATGAGTGACCTGCTTTACTGGAGTAAAAACAAACATCCCAAAAAAATAATTGCATTGAAAGGGGGTGATTTAAAAGATGAATTAGAGTCCATCAAAAAAAATATTAGAATTGTGGAATTAAAAGATATTTTTAAAGAAGATTTTTTTGAAACAAAGAAAATTGTTGTTTGCAGTTAATGGCTGAAATTTTCAGAAAAATTCATTTTCTTGTTATATCAATTGCACATCGTTAATTCTTTACAGCCTTTGCTTCTTCCAGCATATATTGTTTGCCTTCATCGATTGCAGTAACAACAGCATAATTTCCCTTACCTAAAGTTGTAAGCTTTTTAAGTTTTGTGTTTACATAATCTGTTGCTTTGCCGAAGCAAAAAACCGACAGCGAAATATTTTTATCCAAACCCTCTTCTATTGTCTTTTGCATTTTTGAATAATCCTTTTCTCCGGATGTAAAAACGCCATCACTTGCTAACACAATTCTGTTATTTCCTTTTTCTATAAAATTCTTCAGCGCTGTCTGATAGGCAACATTTAATGCAATACCGCCCTGTGAGGTGCTTCCGAACGACAGTCCTTCAATTACTTTATTCATTGCATCTTTATCAGACACAAATGTGGGTGATAATACTTCCTGCACCGTTTTAGAAAACGTAAGAATAGCTACTTTATCTGTTGCACGCAACTCACTTACCAAATATTTCATAGATTCTTTCAGCAACGGCATTTTCTCCGGCGCATTCATCGACGCGGAAATATCAATCAGAAAAACCAGGTTATTGGTTGCATATCCTTCCAATGCAGGTTTGGGTACAACAACCGGTTCCGGTTTCTTTATAGCGACTGCTTCAACCGGTTTAGGGTTTTTACTTTTCAGACTGAAATTAAACGTACATTCTTTGGTAACATGAACAAATCCATTGGGTTTGTAATAATCTTTCGCATCTATTTCAACTCCGTAATATCCTTCGGGCACCACCGCTGTTGTAGTGATTTCATACCTGCCCGTAGAATCTGTTGCTCCGGAAAATTCAAATCCTTCAAAGAATTTAATCTGCACCAATGCATTGCCAACCGGTTCTTGTGTATCTATATCTTTAATTATACCACTGATATGCATGCCATCTGCAAATACAGAGCATGAAAACAAACCAAGAAAAAACGTGTACAAATACTTCATCCTGAAAATTATTTTTCTAAATTAATAGTATCTTTTCATATTTGCATTTATTACTACAATTTTTGTGCTAATTTTAACGAAATGAAAAAACTAACCTTACTGCTGTTTGCATTATTGTTCTTGTTGAATGGATTTTCTCAAGACTCTTTAAAACGACAAAGTGTTTATAAATATCGTTTAGGCTTAGACATTCCAATCGGATTGATTACACTCGGAACGGGTACTACTTCTTTAATTTTACACAAGAAAAAGAAGCCACTTACTTTTGAAGAACTGAGTAACCTAAAACCTGAGAATGTAAATAAGTTTGACAGGTATGCCATTTATCAGCATTCGAAAGCATCTGCCATAGCAAGTGATGTTTTTCAGTACACGGCGATGGTAAGTCCGGCCTTATTATTTATTGATAAAGATATTCGCAAGGACTGGAAAACAGTAATGCCGATTTGGATGGAAACATTTGCACTGACATCCGCTCTGACTATGTTTACAAAAGAATTAGCAAAACGCAATCGTCCTTATGTATATTCTGACTATGGCAATGGAAATAAAAATAGCAAAGATGCAAGATCTTCGATGTGGTCAGGACATACCTCTATTACTGCAGCCAGCACCTATTTTATTGCTATGGTATATGCTGATTACCATCCGCATTCACGTTGGAAACCACTGATGTGGACAGGTGCAGCTATTCTTCCTGCACTGACCGGATTAACACGTGTGAAAGCGGGCAAGCATTACTGGACAGATGTTATAACCGGTTACGCTGTTGGTGCGTTAGTGGGAACACTTACTCCTTTTTTACACAGGAGAGAATTTAAAAGACCATAGAGCCTGATTCATTCAATAAGACAAAAACATTTATTGTATATTTGAATAAGGGATGCAAAATGCAGACATATACAACCAAATTTGACGTATAAGGATGCAAAATGCAGACATATAAACAAGTTATAGCCAATGCTAACAGATCGACAGTGCGACGACAAACCAACGAAATAAAATAGACAAATATGATTTTTCCAAAAGCAAAAAAAATTGCCAAAGAACTTGATTGGCACAAGACACAGAACGGTGTATTCGGACTTTACAAAGGTTACTTTTTCAACGTTGCAGACGCAAGTTTGCTAAGTAATCCACAGTTTAAATTTGTTACAGCGACAATTGACAACTTGACGGAAGAACAAAAACTTCAAATCAAAACAGAATTAGACACGAACAAGAAAAATCTAAAGTTTACAAACTTTGAAATTAGCGACAATAGCATCTTCTTTCAATTTGCTGAAAACTTAACCTTTACCAAACTCAAGACAGTTTATTCCTTGTTTGACTTTTTGGTTGACCTTTTCAAAAGACTACAGTTGCCCGAACAAAACAAATGTCATAACTGTGGGACAAAGGATAAAATCAACTCTTACAACCTTAATGACAGCGGCATAATACTTTGTAAAACTTGTTTCAGCCAGACAGAAAATAGTTTTTACGAAGTTGAGAGAGAAAGAATTTCAGAAGAAAAAAACTATTTGACAGGATTTTTAGGCACAATGGTTTTTTCAATTCCCGGAATTATTGCTTGGGTTTTAATTGCAGTTTATTTAGAAAGACTTGCTTCAGCTATGGCAATGGTTATCGCTTTTCTTGGACTTAAAGGATACGACTATTTCAAGGGGCGACACGGTAAACTGACAAAATATTTGATAGTTCTCTCAAACATCATTTGCATACTACTTGCTAATGCCACGACAGTAATTGCATTGCTTGTAAAAGAAGGTTTGACAATTAACCAAGCAATAGCAGAGTTTCAAGTAAACCCAGCAGCAAAGGAGGTTTTTAATCAGAACACAATCATTTCATTTATTCTTGCATTCTTTGTTTGGATTTGGCTTCTATTAATTCTCAAAGACAAAAAATTGACTATAAAACTTGCGGACAAATTTGAAAAATAGAAGAAGCACTGGCTATAACAGCGGTTTTCGTTATGGGGGCTGACATGCTTCGTAGAAACATTTGTGCAAGTTTCAACATTTGTGCTTCGTATGAACATTTGTGCTAAAAATCCCCCACAACGCAAAGCCGCCGGACGTTAGCTGTGATTTTAAAACGACACCACCATGACAAAATATACAACAACAATGATAAAAATGAAAAAATTACTCTTACCAATCTTAGCAATGGCAATAAACATTGCAACAGCACAAGTAAACGAAAAAGCCTACGCAAAATTTGACTTTGTGCCAGGCGACAAAGTAATGTTTGACGACAACTTTCAAAATGAAAAGTCAGACGAAATACCATCGCATTGGCTTGTAAACACAGGACTTGTGGAGGTTTCAAAAATCAACAACGAAAATGTAATGGGCTTTTTAGATGCTGAACCATCTGCATTTCCAAGATTGAACAGTAAATACAAAAAACTTTCAGTTAATCGTTACACCATTGAATTTGATTATTTATGGCGTTTCAACAACGAAACATTTTTAGAAGCTGCAAGAAATGGAAAATTGAAATTTCCATCAATACAAGTAAAATTTCAAACTGACCAGCAGGAACTCTCTGGTAATGTGCCAACTATTGGCGACTATGCAAAGCCAATTATTATTGGTGCATTAGGCAAAACTACTTTTAAAGGATTTGAAAGCAATTACAAAGCAGGTAAACTGTTAGAGTCCATTGATGAAGTTCAAGTATCAGAAGACCTCTGCGATAAATGGGTACACGTTTCTATTGCCATAACTGAAAAATCAATAAAAGTTTACTTAAACAGCGAACGAGTTTTGAATGCTCAAATTGCAAGTGGCAAACCTGAAACAATTATGTTGTATGCCTATGGTGTTTCAAAAGAATATGGACCTCAAGTATTTTTTAAAAATGTAAAAATTGCTGAAGACGGTGCTGAGCCTTACAAAACTTTAGCAACCGATGGGAAATTTATTGCCAGAGGTATTAACTTTGATGTAAATAAAGCTACTATAAAACCAGAAAGTATGGGTACACTTAATAGCATTGTGGCATTAATGAAAGAGCAAACTAATTTGAAATTTGAAATTGGTGGTCATACCGACAGTGATGGAGATGATGCCAGTAACTTACAGCTTTCGCAAGAACGAGCTGATGCTGTGAAAACCAAGTTGGTAGCTTTGGGTGTTGATGCTTCAAGGTTCACTGCAAAAGGTTATGGCGAAACTAAACCCATAGGCGACAATAAAACCTTTGAAGGCAAAGCCGAAAATCGTAGAGTGGAATTTGTAACCATTAAATAATTTTTGAAATGAAAAATATTATTTTTTACATATTGGCAATCACTTTATTTGGTTCACAAAAAATGTATTGTCAGGTAAATACTACTCAAAACAACAATTTTGAATACCTGAAAGAAAAACTTTCCTATACAACTTTTTACAAAATAGCAGTAATATTAAAGCCAGAAAACTATTCATTGCATAAAGAAGATGAAGGATTAAGTAAACCCAATGTAACCAATAATGGATTGGTTCAAGTTACCTCTCATACAGAGGAAAAAACTGAGTTAATTACAATGGGGCAAATAGCCCTTTGGGGTATTGAAAAAAGTATAGACAATGAAACGGGTATAATTTATTATTTTAGAAACGATAGTACCGAAGTAACTTCTGTTTTTTATCCATATACTACAATGGCTAAATACAAACAATTAGCAAATGGAACAAGCACTTGGCAAGAACATATTGGCACTACTAATACCATAGCCGAACAAAAAAATGAAAAAAAAAGATATACTTGCAGCGAGAGTAATATAGTATCTGGCAAAGGAATAGATACAACTGCCCGTGATGCTGAGTATTATGGTCTTCCCAGCTTTTCCCCAAAAGTTAGGTTCAACCCTAAAAATAGTAGAGCAGAAATAAGCGATTGGTTTGTACCGGTACAAATTAATAAAATGGACAGCCTTTGTATTCGCTCTTTTATTAAAGGTGGGGATAAGGAAAAATGTGCACAATCATCATCAACAAGTAATGCTACCGAAGAGGTAAAATCAAAAATAGAAGCCTTAGTAAACGTGGTAAATACTTGGACTACACTTTCAAATTCTGAGCAACCAATTATTGATAACGAAATGCGTATGCCACCCTACAAGGCAGCAGCCGATTACAATAACATTGGCGAATTTTTAGCACAAGTAGTACCATCATCTGATATTTTGTATTTTAGAAATACATCAAATGATTACTGCAATGCAGAAATTGAACGTCAATTCAGCAAAAAAGTAGTGAAAACCAATCAAATCAATCAAGATGCTTATTGGCAAAATGTATATGAAGATGATAAAGTATCAATTTCAATTTTTTTAAGAATTACGATTGCCCCACTTACTTATTCGGAAGCTCGAGATAAATACAAAGAATTTGTTATAAATGGGATGGACTACGAAGCCAATAAACAAATTGAAAATGACAACCCTTTTTATAGTGAAGAAGGCGTTGAAAGTTTACCTATTTGGATTATGAATGGTTTTAAACATTAAACTTTTTAAAATGAAAAATATACTATTTTTTGCAATTTTACTATTGGCATTACAAAATACTCAAGCTCAAAAATGCGATACGTTAAGAATTGACGGAGCACCTAACCCTTATGGTTGCCCTACAAGAGCTTTAAATATTTACAAAAGAATATACAAAACGGTAGGTGAAGCCATTTTTGAGCCAATGAACAAAGCCACTATTAATTATTGTGACAATTGTTCATTACAAAATTGGAGTAATTACGGTTATGAAAATAAATGGTCAAATAATGAATTTTCATTTTCAAATGAGCAAGAATATAATTGGAAAACAATACCAACAGGCGTTCCTTGTACAGAAGAGCAAGAACCAGCACTATTTTTAGGCAATATAAAAAGCCCTGTTTTGATAGGTTATTATGCTAATCTGCCATCAATATATGGGGAAGGTGCAAATAAATTAAGTAGTATTTATCAGACCAAACAAGATAGCCTAACAGAACTTACTAAAAAGTATGATGAAGAAGTTTACAAACAAATAAAAAGTGGAGTTAGTTATGCCGACATAAAAGTTCCTGGTTTGAAAGAAGCTAATGCACAAAAATTACTACTTGCTGATGAAAGTGCTTTTCATCAAATGCAAAGTTCTTTTTCGGTTGTATTTACTTACAACAAAACTTCTATTGATTTATATCCAAATGATGTGCAACCGCTTTTAAAAAAAATACCTTTCAAGCTAAATGAAAAGTTTACAATACCATACAGTGCATTTGATAATTTAGTTGATGTTTCATTTTTTCAAGAAAACGAGGATATGAAGCAACAAAATGATTATAGCAAGAAACCAAAAATTGACAGTAAACTGGGTAAGCAATATGTTACTTGGGTACAACTTGGACAAAATATCCCAAACGAAAAGGAAGACAAAATAAGGCTTAGTGCAGACTACAGCGTATATAATTTTATAGTTAAAATTCAAGGCATTTCATTTGAAAAGAACCACGAATTACTTAACAACATTGATTGGAACAAACTATACGAAATAATAAATACAAAGAAACTTTAGCGACAAAAAGAAAAACCACAGCTAACATGGGTTTGGCAAAATGGGTCAGAAGTGCTAAATTTGAATATTCTTACTTCAATCAACATTCGTGGTATATTGAGCATTTGTGCTTCGATTTCCCCCACTTCGCCAAGCCCTAAAACGTTAATCAATAATTCACCCTCTTCATCTGTTTATCCATGTAAAAATTTTATTTCCATTTGCATCTATAGAAAATGCTTCCGGGAAGACTGCAGTAAAACTTTTTTCAAATAAGGAATTTTCAATCTTACTTTTATGAGAATCGTCTATTTTAGAAAATAAGAGTATGCCGTTTGAATCTACTGTTTTCTTTAATTCCTTTAAAAAAGCAGGTTGTATGAATTGTACCGGTGTTGCATCGTCAATAAAAATATCAACCAAAACCAACTCAAATTTTTGTGTGGTTCCGGTAATGTATTTTTCAGCATCTTCACAAAGATAGGTCACCTTATTTTTCAGTCCGGTTTGTAAATATTTTTCTGCGAGTTGAATAATTACTTCATCCGCATCTATTGCAGTAATTATTTTTATCGTGGGATGATGTTCCAGTAAATCCACCACACTGCCTAATCCAAAACCAAGCACCAAAACATTTTCAATATTTATATTTTGTATATCCAGTGTTTTAAATGCGATGCCAAACGAAGTGTAGTTTTTACCAAAAGAATAGATGGCATTCGTGGTGCTTAATTTATATTGTCCTTTATGGAAAGAAACTATTACTTCACCGCTAAACCGGCTTTGTCTTTTCTCTATTGGAAAATCAAAAATATAGCTGAATATTTTTTTAAAGTAAAACAACTATTTTGGTTTTGGCTTAGGAGCGGTGGTTTTTGGTTTTACAACCTTTGGCTCCACCGTTGTTGAATCCTGCACTGTTGAATTTCCCTGTGTTTCTTCCGTTTTTACAGGTGTTTCATTTACCGGCTCCGTTTCTTTTTTAGGTGTCGGTGCATCTAATGAAAATGGTTTCTTGGAACTTTTTTTGAAATCATCTTTAGGTATTACCGGTTGTGGTGCTACCGGCTTTTCTTCCGGTGTTGTTACCGGTTGTGTGGCAGGTACAGTTTCAGCAGGTGTGGTGTTAACCGGTTTATTGATATTGGCTCCGACTTTAAATCGTTCTTTAAAGTCTTCCATTCTGGCAATAAAATTATCGCGCATACCTAAATCTGCCGGCATAAATTCAAACACTACATTTTTTCCTTCTCTGTAGGTTCTTTCCGCATCTTTTAATGTAATGATTGTATTATAAACATCCGGAACGGATGAAGCAATTCCCATCTGACCTCGTTTGATTTTAAAATAAATCCAATTTCCGGATTTGTTCTGTAAATAAATATTCACAAAATCACTTTCATAAGCATATCCTAATTCAATGTATGCATCATACTGACGTTTAATTACGTCCGGGCCAAAAAATGCGAGGCTGACTTTTTCAACACTTTTAAAAGAAGCATCCTGTGCATCCCAGTAAAATTTGGAACCGGAGAGTATCATGTTATATTCTATACTTTTAGGAATAAACATAGAGTCAGACATATACAAAGCTGCAATGAGTCGGTTAGATTCTAATGAATCTTTTGTTAGAAGAGACAATGTTT